>DRHY01000169.1 GCA_011052985.1 Methylophaga thalassica | reverse complement strand
GCATCTCGTAAGGGTCTAATGAAGACCCCATAACCAGTTCGCCACGTGATGACTGACTGACATAGACATGCAAGCTACCTGACACCAAGATCGTGTCTAACCATGGTTTCATCGGTTCACTAACACAGGCTTGCAGAGGATGAATGACGATAGGTGTTTCCAGATCAACCATCTCCGTAATACGTGGGGTAAATCCGGCTACAGCTGATAACACACGGTTAGTACTGATATAACCTTTGCTGGTATTGACGCCGACGACCTTGCCGCCTTTCACATCAATGCCAGTGACTTCTGTGTTTTGGAAAATCTCCACACCGAGTGAGTCAGCACCTCGGGCATAACCCCAAGCCACGCCGTCATGACGAGCAACCGAACCCGGTGAGTGATAAAGCGCCCCTAATATAGGTGCTTGACCACTGCAAGAGATATCAAGCTGAGGGCATGCCTTAGAAATTTCATTGGGTCCCACCACATAACTTTCAACGCCCATGTGTTTGTTGACTTCGGCACGCCAACGCATGGTTCTCATGGCTGATTCAGTGTGGGCTAAGGTGAAGTGACCACGGTTAGAATAGAAGAGATTGAGATCGAGCTCTTCTGATAAGCCTTCATACATTTTGACGCTGGCATCATAAAAATCGACGCCTTCTGGTGTCAGATAATTTGAACGAACGATAGTGGTATTTCTACCGGTATTACCGCCACCGATATAGCCTTTTTCAAGGACGGCGACATTGGTAATACCGTGTTCTTTAGCCAGGTAATAAGCGGCTGCCAATCCATGTCCACCACCGCCAATGATGACGGCATCGTATGACTTCTTTGGTTCAGTTTTATCTTGAAAAAAACGCGGTGCCGGATGCTCACGGCTCAACGCGTATTTCAAAAGTCTTAATGGCATGCTTTAACCTCCACTATGCTGCTGACACGTTGATTTCATGCCACCAATATCTTTGTAAACAATGTTTCATACTGTGAAACCTTGGTGCTATTTACTCACGCACAAAGCATCATGTCAAGGCGTATGTAAACTTTTTTTCACCATATGAATAATTACGCATTACTAAGTACTAAAAGCGAGGTATAATCAACTCAGAGAGAGAGTAATAAGAGGGATAAAACGAATGACAAAACAGGAACAAACACTCAATACCACAGCGGCTGCGCATCAAACGCTGGATAAGCATTTAGGTAACACCTTAAGACATATTCGAACTGAAAATGGCCTCACTATTGCTGAAGTCGCTATGAGAGCGAATGTCAGTCGTGGCATGCTGAGCAAGATAGAAAATGGCTTAACCTCGCCTAGCTTAGAAAAGCTGGAACAATTAGCTAATGCCCTTGGTGTCAAACTCTCTCGCCTATTCCACGATTACGACACACCGATGGGTGGTGCACAATTTGTCAAACATGATGAGGGCATGGAAGTGGTTCGTCGTGGCACGAAAAGTGGCCACACCTATCAATTATTAGCGTATGACACTGGACCCAAAAAATTATTTGAACCCTTCCTAATCAGTCTGCACGAAGAAAGTGAAGTGTTTGCTCCCTTTGAGCATGCCGGTACTGAGTTTATTTACATGCTGGAAGGCAAGCTGGAGTACACGGTAGGTGAGGAACGCTTTATTCTGGAGCCAGGTGATTCATTAACCTTTAATGCTGAACAGCCCCATCGTCCAGAAACAAAACTTCAAATGCCAATTCGCTACTTAGCGATTATTTACTACGATAGTCTTGATGACTTCGCAGGCGATGGTTACTCAGAGTAGTCTGTTTTCATTAATAACATTTAATCAGTAACTTATACTCGTTATTTAAAAATCTGATTGGGCTGAAAACAAATATTACTGCACCCTATTTCTTAAATAGGCTCTCAAATAATGCCTGCAGCTTATTCTGACCTAGACTATTCATTAGCGCCACGTTTCGTATGGGAACTTGATCGACATCCGGGTATTCCTCAATAGCTCGTTCAAGACTCGCCTCCCGAATAAGATGCAACAAGGGGTAAGGTGAGCGGTTTGTATAATTCTCTGCATCGTCCGGATTTGTTCCGCCAAACTGGTAGTGTGGATGAAAACTGGCAATCTGATAAATCCCTTCCAGCCCCATTTCCAAAAGTAATTCATCGGCATAACTCAAGAACTCGTTGTAGTCATAAAAGTCCTGCAATACATTTGGGTGAATCAGCAGTGAAGTTTCAACTGACGAATCGTTATTGAGCAGTTCCAGCTCGTCCTTTAGTGTCTCCAACAATTGCTCTTCCGTGATCGCTTTGGTGGTAACAAAGCGTACCCGATTGTTCAGCATTTCGTGTTTGGCAAACGGACAAAGATTCATTTCCATGACAAAAGTGTTGACCCACTTTTGGACCGATTTAACAATGTCCTTATCATTTCTGGTCTCACTTGGACGTGATGCTTTATTCATTCATTTTCCATATAACGCCGCTGTAAAGCAGTCAATTTGAGGGCTTTGTTAAGGGCAGGCTGTCGACCTGTGAGGCATGCCAGACAAAAACTTGACCGTAAGTTATGACGGAGCCAACAAGTTCTCCATTGATATATTTTACTTTATGTAGAGGAGCCCATGCTTGTTCAGACTTGGTTGTACCAGAATTCATCAGCAGCAGCTCATTCTCATTATTTACCAACTCTGAGAGCGAAAACTGGCTCTCAAAATCAAATTGATCTTTATAGTAACCAGAAACCTTCCCTTCATTTTCGGTTATCTCGAAATACTTCGGATATTTAATCTCACCATAATAGGTTTCTGGCATATCGACCTTGTATACTTGCCACTTTCCTTCGAAGTCACTTGCTGTAGCAAATTTCGTTAAAAAACACAGAACCAGTATGGTAATAACTTTATTCATGGTTATCCTTTAACACCACGATAAAAAGCGCCACTTTTCAGGCGTCGTAGCACGCTTTTTTGCGAACGGTTTTTGATGTTTTTGTTATGTGTTTTTAATGAATGCATATAGGTCTTTCTTTTTTGTGAACCTCTCCATCGAAATAACTGCCTCCAACGAAGCACCAATCTTGATTTTCGATGTACGTTTTGGACGTGTTGGCTGAGATTTTATTTTCTTCATTCTTACCTATGAGAGCCCGCCACCAACGGCCTGATTTGGTAAGTTGTGGCTCCTCAATTAAGTATTTTATCCACTTGGTTCCACAACGCTTACAAGTATCGACCGTAATTTCGCCAAGGCCATCCTCACCAATGTCTATAGAATCGAAATCCAAATAGAAAAAAGGTGGTTTCATGCACTTACACTTATCGGACATGTTCACTCTCACATATAACGCCGCTCTAAGGGATGCTGGCACGCAATACAAAAACTACCGCACTGCACCTTAAACACAAAACCCAGCGCAAACCAAAAGTGACACGCGAGCCAAATCCCTCTTGAACGCTTTGTTAGGCACTGGTTCTCCGCTATGCGCCACAACACACCACTCGGATCAGTAAAACAAAACTCGATCATTCCCCATGGCTGCTCGATAAGCTCTGTGACCTTAACACCAAACTCTATATCTAGTTTCAGCTTTAGGACATGTGCATACCAACCATGAGCATCTTCAACTAGGAGGTGCATCATAAAATTTTTGCTGTGAGCAGGTTCATAGAAGTCTTGGAGTAAGAAAGAGCAAGAACCAGATTTGAAATAAGCGATACCGTCAAACTCAGATGCCATTTCAAAGCCAATGGTCTGATAAAAACGCTTAGAGTTTTCAAAGTCTTGAGCGGGAACGGAATCAATAGGGTCAGAATCAATAGGGTCAAATCAATAGGGTCAGAGTGTTTGATTTTTGGCCTGCTCACGAAATTTCTCCGATTTTCTGTCACCACCACGATTAGTTGGCTCTATTCGTCTATTAACCTGAGTTTCAATTTCTCGCTTAAAACGCTCACTACCCAAAACCCATGCTTTATTCGTTGCCGTTCTAATCAACTCTATAGTGTTGTCTGATAGATAGTCATCAAACAATCTAACATACCGTTGAAGCCTTTTAGTATTGCTTTCACCTAATTTTATGTATCGTTCATGTGGCGTGAGCAACTCGATAACTTTCCCAACTCCATTAGCTTGATAACTCGACCAAGGGTATTCTGCTGGATGCTCTACCATGCCTGCTCTCACAGGATTCATCTCAATATAACGCATTACCGTTAATAAATAATTATCACTATCGACAATGGTTGATCTATACCGTCCTTCCCATAAAGAGCCTGTTCGTTGATAGTTTTTATTGATGTATAAAACATAATAACGCCCTATCGATTGCATCATCTTACTGATGGCACCCTCATGTTCGGTCGAAACTAATAAATGAACATGATTCGTCATCAAGACATACGCATGAACGCTTACTTCATATTGCTTGGAGAAGTCTTTGAGTTTAGCTAAATAAACGGTGTAATCTTCATCAGAAAAGAAAATAGCTTGACGATTGTTACCCCGTTGAATGAGATGCTGGGGACAACCTTTGATAAACAATCTTGGTAAACGTGCCATAAGCAATCCTTGCTAGAATAAATATCGAATTAATTTAATCCCTTTATTTAAAATCAAACACTCTGACCCTATTGATTTCTGACCCTATTGATTTAGCTGAGTTTTGTGGGGATCGGTCAGAGTCTGCCCCCTTTGGTCATTTGTTATATACCTATACACTTTGATTTGGCCTGCTCTCTAATAAATGCAAACGATATTTCAAAGCATGGTGGGTTCGGAATTCCTTTTCCACATTCATTTTTAAGTTAGGAGTACTGCACATATACTCCCAACGTCCTTGCTTTTTCTGGCCAACTATAGAGTTATCAAACAAAAACTCCAAGTGCTCACGCTTTTTCCCGTCCGTAAAACCAGGGAATTCTGAGCTGTACTTTTCCGAAAAGTCTGAATATTTGAACGTTTCTACTTGAATGGTTTGCAGTACGCTCAATAGCCTTTCTATCTCAGGGAACTGATTTGACCATTCATCAATAATTTCGTTGTATACACTAATAGAAGCTTCACGGTCTGCGTCATATAATTCACTGGAAGTATATAGTCCCGAATTGTTTTCTATATGGCATTCTCGGATTTTATTGAAATAGACTATTATATCTCTTGGCCTAAAAAATGATCTTCGAGTTATATATTTAAAGGCAGGGGTTCCTTGTCGTGCAAAAACAAACTCAAAAAGATTTCCGGACTTTTTATCTTGTTTAATATCAAGACCACTAGGCGCGTATTTTTTTACTCGTTCAAAATACATGTCATCCAAGCTATCAGAGTCCCACGATATAACTATTGCACTATCCTGAAATAATTTATTCTTGTCATTAAATCTCAATGAATGATAAATGTCAGTTCTAAGAAAAGGGACAACTTTGAGATTTTTTGAAACATTTGGATCCAAAGAAATATTTCGGCAAACATTAACCAAGTTGATGAGAACTTTACTATACTCATCAATCTCTCCTTCTAGCCAGTTTTCATCAAGCTGATCAAGCGCAATAAGAATTTTTGTCTGACCACAGTTATCCTTAAATATCTTTTCAAAATAATTAAGCAGGGTAAAAGCATTAGACCTTAGCTGTGACTGGAGTTGTTTATTGTCGGCAATTTCTTCAAATGAAACCTCACCAACATCCAGTGAAAAATCATCAACTTCAACACCAGGGCCTTTGATAGACGAGAGCCTTCCAATTTTTGAAAAAATAACATCTCTTAAGCTAGGGTCTGGACTCCCATAAACTTTTTCAATGTAACTTTTTGCCCACTTCATTTCCTTATTTAGATTAACGCCCTGTTTTTCGTTAATTTCAATTAATTGGGATAGTGCTTTTACAAAGAAAAGGTAGCGCCAACTTTTCTGATATGCAGATAACTCACCGGCTAAGGCTTCTTTATAAAGCTGATGAGCAGGCCAAGGGTAATCACTGAAATTTATACATATTGTATTAAATCCATTTAAATCAACTGTATCTGCCTGTCTCAGATACTCATAGATGGCAGTTTTACCCATTCCTTTACGTCCTAACACAAGCCACGAGCGACTGTTAGTGATCTCCTGTACTTCTGGCAACTTAAAGAAATAATTCTGCAAATCTATATCAGTTTCAGCAGAAACCTGAAACTCAGGAAACCATTCTTTTATATCCATTTAAACTCCACTCTATGATGGCAATAATTTTGATTGAGCATGTAACAGTCTGTTTTATAAGGCCACTGCCCTCATAATAAATATTAAACAGGCAGCCTTATAATTCATTTTCAAAAAATATAACATATTGATTATAAATTAGATTAATTTTATAAGCCGGAATTATGAGGCCAAAGACTTAAACTAGAAATGAAAAATAGTGCCTGACATTACTTATTTTGGAAAGGCGGTTTTATAAAGTAATGTAATGATTTTATTCAGGTAGCCGCAGGAAAGTAGCCGCCGACTGATGGTTGTTAAGATGAGGTACCACTCCCAAGCAGGGGGCATGTATGCGGCTCGTTAAGGTCTCTATCATTTCAGTTGATTCTGATTGTTCGGCAACATGATTCGCCACCCAGCCCGCCAGTTTGAGACCGTGTTGTTCAATAGCGGCCACGGTCAATAAGGCATGATTAATACAACCGAGTTTAATTGCCACCACCAAAATCACCGGCAATTGAAGTTCAACAGCAAGATCGGCCATGGTGCTTTCTGAGTTTAGTGGAACATACCAGCCACCTGCACCCTCCACAATGACTGCGTCTGCCTGTTCAGTGATCAATTCATAGCTTTGTTTAATCTTGGCAAGAGAGAGTGTTACCCCCTCGCGCTCAGCCGCAATATGGGGGGCAATAGCTGGTTCAAAGGCATAAGGATTGATTAGGGAATAGTCTAAATCCATCTGACTTTGTTTGATTAGTGCGAGTGCATCCTCATTTTTCCACTGCCCATCTAACCACTCACAACCGCTGGCAATTGGCTTCATGCCAACTGTTTTATAGCCTTGTTGTTGCAGTAGAGATACCAAGCCCACACTGATGAAGGTCTTCCCTACTTCGGTATCTGTGCCTGTGACAAAAAAATGTGTGTTTGTCATAGTCGTTTGATCTCACTGATCGGAATATAGACACTGTCATCATTAGCTCGGCACTGGCCTGATTGAGCTAATTTCCATGCATGACCAAAGATGACTTCGTAACTGGCAGGCAGCCCTTCATTCTGTCTAAACCGTTCGTATTCTGTGCCTACTTGCTTAAGTAAATGTTTGCCCGTCAGGCCTTTGCGTCGGCCTTCATTTACATTACGAGCCCCTAATACTTTGAGATCACGCATCACGGCCATCGCGTCGGTGTAATGCAGGGTATAAGGTTCTATATCGAGCACACAATCAGCTAGGCCACTGCCTGTCATGGCATCGCCGACGTCGTGCATGTCATAAAACAAATTAACGTGAGGGTAATCATCGACAGCTGCCCAGGCTTGGCGTAGCTCTGTCAGCGTATCAGGGCCAAGACTGGTAAACATCAATAAACCATTGGGCTTTAACACCCGTGCTATTTCATTAAAACAACGTTGCGGATCACACCACTGCAGAGACAGATTCGCATACACCATATCAACACTTTCATCAGCAAGCGGAATCGATTCAGCATCGCCTGAAAATAAGCTGAGGCGTTGTTTATTAGGTAATAATCGGCTCAAACCGAGATCTTTTTTGTAGCGTTTTTGAGCTTGTTTCAACATCGCCGGGGCGATATCCATGCCCAAAAGTTGTGCCTGCGGATAGCGTTTGTTTAATAAAGACAGGTTGCGTCCAGTGCCCGTACCTAAGTCGAGAATCCGTTG
>DRHY01000168.1 GCA_011052985.1 Methylophaga thalassica | reverse complement strand
TGGCTCCTGTTAATGCAGCTACGCGCGCAGAGGCGTTCTCAATAGACTGCTCTCTGTATTCCCATAGAGGATTGACGGCAATTAATCTATCCAGCGGCCAGTTTGGGGCAATAAGTGAGCAGGCTTTATCTATTGCTGCTTCGTCAGCTTTAGTCAGACTTGACGTTGATGATACTTGTGCATTGGTCATAAAAAGCTTCCCTTATTGAGTATGACGAGCAGGGTGGCGATGAGCATTATTTCTCAATCTGACCGGCCATAAAATGAGTGTGAGCCGAGTCATTGATTCATCTAAATAAAGTCCCGAAAAGAACCAGCGAGACAATGTTTTAGTCATAGCCGCATTTGGATAAATACTCAGCACCACACTGGTGAAATAAAGCGATAGAAAAACAGCTGCGATCCAAATATCCATTGCTGAGAACATCATGGCCTGAGGCATCTCAGGTACTAAATAACCAACGAGTGACTTACCCAACCAGTAAAAGCTCAACAAAACACTTACGGTGATGACTGCAAGCAACACATCCTTGCTGAAGAGTTTTTTGATGGCTGTCGTAAAGTACATGGCAAAAGACAAGCTCACTAATAACCAAATACTGATCGGAGTGACATCACGACTGATAAGGACAACAATCGTCAAACTTATAATGGCAATAAACAGGGTGATAAAGGCACTCGTCATGCCTAGCTTTTTTGGCTTAGAAAATTGAGCGAGGTGGTAGCCCTGAAGGGCATCACCCGAGCTTAAAAAAGCATAGGCTTTGTAAAGTGAATGGGTGAATAAATGAAGCAAGGCGATTTCGTATAGTCCCAGAGCACACTCTATTAACATCAATCCCATCTGGGCACAGGTTGACCAGGCAAGCCTCACTTTCACACTGATACGTGTCATCATCACTAGCGCACTGATAAACAGACTGATGCCTGCCAAAATAAGCAGTAACCATTGTGCTCCGGTCGCTAGCGAGATTAATGGTGCAAAACTGATAAGCAAAAAACCACCTAAATTAATAATCCCAGCATGCAGCAGTGCACTGATGGGTGTTGGGGCTTCAACAACTTGAATCAACCAGCCATGAACAGGCAGTTGAGCGCACTTAATTAAGGCAGTGAAGGCAATCAAGACAGCGGCAACCTTATCTGCAAAGACTAGTTCAGCCCCCATGCTAATAAGCGATTGATAATGAGCAACCAGTGACGTTATCTGAAATGTGTTGTGTGACCAGTACAAAATGATAAAGGCCGCCAGTAAGAGGAATTCTGCTACACGCGCCAGAATAAATTTTTTGTGTGCAGCCAGCACGGCTCGTGGTCGGTCAGGATAAAACAGTAATAATCGGTGGAAACATAAGCTAATGGCTACCCAGCCAAGCCAGAACATCAGCAGATGGTTACTCAGAATAACGATAGATACCGAGGCCAAACTTAATAATAGCCAACGCCAATAGCGATCAACATTTTTTTCTGTTTGCAGGTATCGGGCTGAAAATTTAATCAGTGTGATGGTCATGAAAATCACCATCAGCAACATCAACAACTTAACGGGGGTGAGTGCGAACCAAGGTCCGACAAAATCGGCTGGTTCACTTACATAAGCGATAGATAATGTGATTGCTGTGATGACAAGTAATATGGCGGTTATTTGCACAGCGCTATTTTTTTGAGCGTTACTGAAAAAATGTTTTTCTTGAAACCAGCCGCCGAACCCTAGAATGAGTGGGAAGAGTAATAAAGAATAAGATAAAACACTATGCATAAATTGAGCTCCTTGATTGCAAGAAGTATCTCAAATGCATAAGCATAATAAAAATAGATATAATTTATCTTTTAGATAAGTTTTAATTAACTATGGCAAAAATCAATTATCACCATCTTTATTACTTTTGGCGTGTTGCCCTTTCAGGCAGCATTACTAAAACAGCCGAACAGTGCCATATTTCACAATCGGCACTCTCTCAACAAATTAAGCAGTTTGAGGCAAACATCAGTATGCGCTTGTTTGATCGCGTTGGTCGTCAACTTGTTCTCACTGAAATGGGCAATAAAGTGTTGACATACGCGGATGAGATTTTTACAACAGGAGAAGAATTAGAGTCATACATCAAAAAAGGTGATGTGGGAGCGGAAAGGCATATTTCTATTGGTGTGTTACCAACACTCTCTAGAAACTTTACCGAGAGTTTTATTAGTCCGCTTTTAGTCGAGCCAAATATCACCTTTACCCTTGCCACCCGAGGCATGACAAATTTACTGGAAGGATTGGTGAATCATGAATTTGATCTCGTTTTGACCAATCGCTCTGTGAATCAGCGAGATGAGGATGCGGTTTGGCAAAATCAGCTAGTGTCTCGCCAGTCGGTCTCTATTATCGGCCCTCCCGATAAAAAAACTTCTCAACCTTTCCCTGATGGCTACGAAAACTTTAACTGGGTATTACCAACGCAAATAACAGAAATTCGCTCTGCTTTTGAGGCCTATTGTGCCACGAAAGATTTCAAACCAAAGGTACTAGCAGAAGCCGATGACATGGCGATGCTTCGTCTTCTTGTGAGGGATACTGGCGCCATTACGGCCTTACCCTCGTTGGTGGTGAAAGATGAAATTGCCGCAGGGAAATTATCCGAGTATCAGGTTTTACCAAATATATACGAACACTTTTATGCCATCACTGCTAGACGAAAATTTGTCCCTGAAATAGTGAATTTTATTTTATCGGCTAACCAAATATAAATGAGGCATCTATTTAGTGATAGGGGAAATATTTTCATATGCTGTCTAAACATAGGCCCCGATTGTGTTGAAGGTGAATGTAGTAAATATGAC
>DRHY01000167.1 GCA_011052985.1 Methylophaga thalassica | reverse complement strand
CCTTATAAGTAAGTGTTGCAGGATCTGCTTGGGTATCCCACTCTTTAATATCAAGTATGTACTCTTTATCGTCAAAGCCATCAAACTTTACAGTAGGGTGGTAATCGGTGCCTTTTTTAAAGCGAGCGACTATTTTCTCAGGAACCTGAATTTCTACGTCCATTAAATCGCGTGTTTCTAAGCGTAATATATTTTGCTTTGCTTGAATATTTTCAAAGTTTTTAACAAATACTTTTGCGACCGTGCCTGAAAATGGCGCGCGCAGCTCGCTGTACTCAAGGTTTGTTTGTGCAATTTTAAATGCAGATTCGGCAATTTGCATATTAGCAGTGGCTTCATCTAATTCTGATTGGCTAGTGATTTTTTTCTCAAACAATTGCTCAATACGGCCAAGTTGTGACTTTGCCAGCTCAAAGCGTGCTTTACGTTCGTCAAACTGTAACTGAAAATCTTCTGGGTCTAGTTTTGCTAATAAATCACCTTTTTCAACGTGTTCACCAGCAAGCACAGGAAACTTAACAAGTTCGCCGTTTACCCTAAAAGCTAGGTAAGAGCCTTGGTTTGCAACAACCTCAGCAGGAAAGCTGCGAATGTTAGTTTGCGTATCATGACCTATGTTGAATAATTTAACAGGGCGAATAGGCTCTTCTTTAACTTGTTGTTCTGGCTCAGAACAGGCTATTAAGCTAAGTAAGGTCGTTGTTAATAAACATAGACGAAAGAGTTTCATGTCTTCTCCGTTGCAATGATGGCAAAATAATTAAGTGCAGCATACGCTGCAAACATATAAAATAAAAATCATTAAATTTTAGAAACTCAATAAGTTTTACTTATGATGTTGCAGAGCGGTATATGAAGCTGAATCAATTAATAATTTTAGATGCCATAGTACAAAGCGCAAGCTTAAGCGGAGCAGCACTAAAGCTACATAAAACGCAGCCAGCGCTTACACTCGCCATTAAAAACTTAGAAGCCAAAATAGGATTTGAGTTACTAGACAGAAGTAAGTACCGATTACAGCTTACTGAAAAAGGGCGAATTTTTCACCGCGAAGCGAAGCAACTCCTGCATGCCAACGACGAGCTGGCACAACTTGCTGAAGAATTAGCATTAGGCAATGAGCCTCAATTTAGAATTTGTTACGAACAACTGTGCCATATGCAAAGTTACAATGAGATCATAAGTAATACTTTTAGGTTGTTTACTAGTACCGAATTTAGCTTAACAAGCGGAAAACGCTTTATTTCATTAGAGCAAGTAAACAGTGGGCAAGCCGAATTAGGCATTGGCCCGTGGTTTGACTTATTTCATGCAACAGGCGACTTAGAAAGTGTACCAATTGGCAAGCTTGCTATTGGCATTGTGAGCGCTAAAGGCGTACTCCCTCAAAGGCTCACCTATAGCGAACTGCAAACGTATCCGTGTTTAGCCATGTTTGAAAGTGACTTGAGTATCGACAGCGACAGGCTATCGTACTCAAAAGGCTCCGCCATGATGAAAATTGATGATGTATCGACCTTAAAATCGTTTTTACTCTCAGGTGCTGGTTGGGCAATGATGAGCCTAGAGCACTGCGACACTGAAATAAAAGCAGGCTTACTTCAAGAAATACACATAACTGACCGAGAGCATAAGTTTAGCGCGCAAATTAGAGCCTTTAGGCAGCATGCAATGCACCACGGCCCTGTAGCGCGTACTATTTGGGAGCAATTTAAAGTACTTAGTGAGGCGTATTTAAATGAACGCTGATATTGATAAAGAAACACTTATTTATACTGTTATCGCAGGCATACCAATAGGAAAAGTAGCAAGCTATGGGCAAATTGCTGCTCTTGCGGGCTATCCGCAAAACTCACGGTTGGTGGGGCGCTTATTAAAAGTGATGCCAAACGACTCAGTTATACCTTGGCACAGGCTAGTGAATAGCCAAGGTAAAATATCATTCCCTGAAGGTAGCGAAAAATACCAAGAACAACGCGAAAAGCTATTATCAGAAGGCGTATTGTTTAAAAACGACAAAGTGAATATGCGCGAGTGCCGGTGGGAGTGATATAACTATTATGGGCAGGTAATTGCCAATTGAGGACATTAAGATGTAACTCGTTTCTGCCCCATTATGAGTTTGCGCAACAGAATAGTGTGTTTTTCATTCAGGAATACGCCCTACAATTACTAATGAGTGAGCTTGTAAAACAGCTTTCTGATTGATGTGTTCACATCAAGCTCTTAACCTTACGACTCTCGTGAAATTGCAAGTATAAGCGGGTAAAAGTAGATATACCGATCCAGCTTCATGGTTCGGCTTCTTCTTGAAATACGACCAATGACAGAAGTGTTACACGCATAGTTTAACAGTTGATGTACACACTTAATCCGCAAGCAACTTTAGCGAGCTATTATGGTTAGATCGCCCAAGTGCATTTTTATCATTGAGGTAAACCAAGCTCTGCTTGCTTTCGCTTGCTTAGCGCTGAGGAAACTATTCGATAGGATTCAGACAGGTAATACTTCAGCTCTTCATCAAGCGTTCCGTCGGTATCGGTTTGCTGGATCCATTTCATCCCTCGACTAGCAAAGTATGGAGCAGGGCGGTAGCCATCATGGTTACACAAAAACTCATAATTCAGGTTCGATGCTTTGAATGTGTATGCTGTCGTGCCTCCTTTTAAAGTAAAGCCAATCGCATACACCTTTCCCCCCACCTTCCACACATGTGAGTTTCCCCATTGCATGACATAGGTTGAGGATTTTAAAGCTTCACAAAATTGATTGAATTCATCGTGTTTCATACCCCTGTATTCCTTATCTGATGCTTTTTAAGCTACTTAGCTCACTTTAGCTACATTGGCTTTATAAGTGAAAAGGCGAAAGCTTTTAAGAAGCGGACTTTCCTAAAATCAGAGACATAACTGGAATCCCCGTTATTTTTGAACTTCCGATTATGTAGATTGTGGCAGCGAGCAGATCCATTAATGAAATAGGAATAAATGCCATTGGCGCGATACCAAGCAGAGCGGCATAGCTGACAACGAAGAAGCCGAAAAGTCGAACAAGGCCATTCCAGACAATAATTGGAGCACGTCTAGGTAAATCTGAGACAGCCCAAAGTAATGCTGCCCCGATACATATTAAGAACGAAGCGAGCACAAGAGTAACAATGAATGAACTTGGCTTAGGAGAAAGAAGCTCAGGGATCATTATCCCAATCGCGATAGGAAAATTAAAAATGGCGGTAATTTGTACAAACTTCTTAAACATATCTCTACTCAATCATTTGAATGTATCGGTTGACTAGGATTTATTTTGTAGTGATCAGTAAGTAATGTCAATATTTTTTAGCGATAACTACAAAATAGGTTTCACCCCTTATCCTCGTTGCAAATCAATCACACAGACTGCATGAAGAATTCGCTTATGCTCTGTCATTTACCAGAACAACAAAAAAAGAGTTTGCCCACTTACAACAAGACTCAAACGGCGATACTCACCATCACAATAAGCGACACAAACTCCTTTACCCTTTCTCTCCCCAATCAAATGAAAGGGTTGTTCGAAGTAATTCTGCATCGTTCACTAAAAAATATTTAGTTATAGCGTTGACATTACTTAGTGATCGATACGGAATGTTCACCCTGGCGTGGTTGCAACAGATATGGCGGATATTACTGGTTTAAGTGAAATGGCATCGTCACCACAATAGTATTACTGACCGCTGCTAGTCTGTATCGAATTGAGTGCGTAGTCCATGACCGATTCTGCAACTTGCTGTGACTCACCCGCTCGAATCTGAGTAGAAAGCCCATAAAGAACCGATAGCAGGTATTTTGTCTGCAGTTCTGCGGTCTCAGACTCAGTTATTACACCCTCAGACTCGATCAAGGTAGTGATCAAGTTTTGGGTTTTCAATCCAAATTGATTGATGTACACCGTCGCTTCTTCAGGAAAGGCAACGCTGTCAGACTCATTGACGCTTTTTACTAATAAACACCCCAGCGGGGTATCAGCATCTGAAAACTCTTGAATCAACTCATAGAAACACGCTCGTAACCTTTCTATGAAAGGCGCGTCTGAAGGCTCTGTGATATGGCGATAACACGGGTCACTATATTGCGTGATGTAATGCACGATCACTTCTTTGAATAGCTTCTCTTTGTTGCCAAAAGCGGCATACAAGCTAGGCGTATTGATCCCAAGCTCTGAGGTTAGATGCGCCACAGATGTAGCTGCATAACCGTTGTTCCAAAATATGCGCATTGCCTTATCGAGTGCGATCTCTCTGTCAAACGCTCTTTTTCTTCCGGCCATTACCGATGGTGCTCCTACCTAAAGTATATTGATCGATAACTATTTTGTAGTATTCACTAAAAAATGTCAATTTCGTTGTTGACTTGCTTTGTCGATCGGTACAGAATGCATCCATACAATATGTATCGATCACTACAAAATATTAATGACCGTGCAGACGATTTTATGAATACTAACCAATCTGTAGGAAAAAATAATGACGATTAAAGCATTAAGAACACCAGAAGAACGTTTTTCAGTACTCCCTGCGTTTCCTTATCAACCTAATTATGTTGATGATCTCGGGGGATATGAATCGCTGCGAATGGCGTATATTGATGAAGGTGATAAAGACTCGGAATACACGTTTCTTTGTTTGCACGGTGAACCAACATGGAGTTATCTATATCGTAAAATGATCCCAGTTTTTACTGATGCAGGTCATCGTGTTGTTGCCCCTGATTTATTCGGCTTTGGCCGCTCAGATAAGCCTATTGAAGACTCTGTGTACAACTTTGAGTTCCACAGAAACAGTCTAATTCAATTAATTGAACGCTTAGATCTTAAAAATATTGTGTTGGTTTGTCAGGATTGGGGAGGTTTCCTTGGTCTTACTTTACCAATGGATATGCAAGATCGTTTCAAAAAACTTATTGTGATGAACACTGGTATCTCAAATGGTGAACCGCTGGCTGAAGCCGCAGTACAGTGGATGGCTTTTAATGAATCTATTTCAGAATTACCAGTAGCAGGGCTAGTCGCATGTGATGCTGGCGCTGCTGTCAATGTGATGGATGCACTTGCGTATGACGCACCATTCCCTGACAAAAACTACAAAGTTGGCGTGAAGCGATTCCCACAAATGATCCCAACAAATGCGGATGATGATGCGGTGAAGTATGGACTTCGTGCGATTGAGTTCTGGTCAAATGAATGGAGCGGTGAAAGCTTTATGGCGATAGGTATGAAAGATGCAGTCTTAGGTGAAGCCGCGATGATGCAACTAAAATCGGTGATCAAAGGTTGCCCTGAGCCAATGAAAATTGAAGAAGCGGGTCACTTTGTTCAAGAGTATGGTGTTGAAATAGCAGAGCAAGCTCTTGCTTCATTTACTATGAGTTAGTTGTACTCATTCAAACCTGACAGTTGTCTATAACTCGACTCGGCATCTGTCAGGTGATATCTGAAAACCAACCTCTATATATTTATCCTATCCCCAATGAATAAAGTCTTGATCATAAGCATTTCCTCTGTTGCAGGTCATAAAGTTTCGCCAGCGAGCAGTGTGTATGCAGATACTAAATTTGCCGTTCGTGCAATTAGTCAGGGGCTACGTATGGAGGTGGGTCGTAATATTCGCACAACTGTCATCTCACCTGGACTCATTGATTCTGAACTTAAACATGGCACCTCAGAAGCAACGAGCTCTCAATTTGTGAATGAGGTGTATAACGATGCCATTTCAGCGACGTCTATCGCTAATGCTGTCACTTATGTGATTGAACAGCTTAACGATGTTGATGTTAACGAGATTGTATTGCGCCCTACAGTACAAGAATTTTAACTGGCACTAACAGTATGTGCGGTCGATATGACGTGTGTCGACCATGATCTGTTGTAATGGATGAGTAATTTTGGACACCTGATTAGAGGTTTGCAATACCTTAGGTAATCCATGGGCTGCTAATTTAGAAGAAGTACTGACACAGTTCTGTCCAAGAATGAGTTTGATCGACCGTCTGCTTCTCGCTCAAACCAGACCATTCTAATTGGCTTTACCTGCCTAATAAACATAATTACTAATTGAAATATAATGGCAAACACACCCAGCAATAACAAATAAGTGCCAGATAGCGTGGCTAAATTGGGTGCTTTTAGCGCTGTAAAATAATGTACCTAAACTATAAAAAATACCGCCGGCAAGTAGCCAGTAGAGTGCTTTTACATCAACACTTGAATAAAGCGGATATACAATAGCCAGTGCAAACCAACCCATGAGCAAGTAGGTGGCGAGTGATATTTTTTTATTACCGTTTTTTACAAATACTTTGTACGCAACGCCCGCCAGTGCCACCGCCCAAATAAATGTAAGTGTTG
>DRHY01000166.1 GCA_011052985.1 Methylophaga thalassica | reverse complement strand
GCTATATTGTTGATGGAGGCTTTAGACCGTCCGACTAAATCGAACTCAAAACTGAAAGCTGCTTCTGAACGTTACGAGAACAAAACTCAACAATGAAGACGGTACTTCTAGATAAAGCCAAACACGATAGAAACCAATTCAACTGCGGCATCGAAGCTCTCAATAATGACTTAAAAGTAATGGCCAGTCAGCAAGCAAAGAAAGACAACACCAGAACTTTCGTTTTGGAAGACGATAACGACAACTCGCATATCATCGGTTTTTATACGCTAACAATGACACCAATTGACTTAAAGGCATTACCCGATAAGTTACAAAAGAAACATCACTCATCTACTTCAGGTGGGCTGATTGCTCGTTTAGCTGTCGATGACAGGTACAAAGGAAAAGGCTTTGGTGAGTGGTTAATGGTCGACGCACTGAGAAAGCTACTAACAGCTAGCGATAGTGTCGCATTTCCAGTCATTCTCGTAGACGCCAAAGACGGAGCAAAACACTTCTATGAACGATATGGCTTCCAAGCATTTAAAGATGCTGAGTACAAACTCTTTATCACCATTGCCGATGTTAGAGCGAGCTTAAGTAAGTAAAGCGCCAGCCCTTGATAAACTCACAAGGGTAATGCTTTATATAGTTTTAGTGAAAAGAATCAAGGGAGTCAGGCTAAGTGCCTAACCCCATTGATTCCTAAATTAATAAACGATCTTACTTAGTTGGATTCACTTTTCCCCATTGAGCATTACCACCGCCCCAGTAAGCACGGCAGGGGTAAGGAGCATTTGTGCCATAACAGTTATTCGCGCTAAAACTACTAAAATCAAACTTATAGCCTTTTTCTTCCATGCAGAGATGAAGAAGAGCGATCTTGCTATTAGGTAAATCCGCTCCTCTCTCTAGGTCTTTCCCATAACCACACTCTTTCATGTCTTTTTGGGTTGTTTTTATATCACTACCTCGTTTAGACCAGGCATCCCAGAGGGGGTCTGGAACGACCTGATGTAGGGAACATCCCGTCATACTACAGATAAAAATAGTGATAAAAATTCTGGAAAAACAAGTCATTTGATACCTCCATGTATCGTGGTTTTGGAAAATAAACTGCATGGGTAGATTGAATATATTCAAACATCACAAAAGTACGATTTGGGATAGCGTTTGCATTGTTCAGTATTAAGAATTCGTTCTCGGGACTGAGGCTGACAACGTGTTAGGTAAGCATTTTTTATACAGTACTCACTATTAAGTCGTCTTTCAGTTTCTCGTTTAGGCACGGGTAAATCACAAGCGGGTATCCAATCACTCTCACATGGTGAAAAATCACCATGGAAAGTGAAGCCATCATTGAGCATGCAGCGTTTGATTAATAACAGCTTGCCGTTGTATTCATCAGGAGATAATGTCTTCATTAAGGCATAGTTTTCTGATGTCAGGATATCACTAGAACCACACTCTAATAACGCCTCATGACTTTCTTGACGTGTTAAATCACCCTTTTTCCAATTGCTGGTCTTTATAATGCTTATTTGATTTTTGTATAACTCCAGTGACGGGATATTGTATTTTTTGACATAGTTCTCATCAATCTTTGGTTCTATAAGAACATATCCGTTAGATCCATTCTGACATTCATTGTTTCCTTTTTTCTCACAATATTGTTGTTGATATACAGAGCTACATGCAGTGACAAACATATAAAAGATCAATATAACTATTTGTTTTTTTGTCATTTCTTTAACACTTCCTTGTTATTGCTTGCTGGTATTAGGATAAATTTAGCTTTCCCATCGGGACTATCCTGCCAATATTTCTTACTGGCACCATTAGGCTTTCCATCCCCATAACTATTATGCACGGTGACATCAAAAAAGATCGATTTCAGTCCTTCAATAAAACTGGTACTACCATCAGGAGTAGTACCACCAGTAGCTTCATTACCACCAATGAAAGTACCAACAAAATCATCTTTATGAACTTGGGCATAAATTTTTCCAGATGTAGCAGACTTTTTATTTAACAAATCTGCCATCTGTTGATTATTAAATGCTGAACCAACTGTATAGATATCTAAAAACTCAAGAATTGAATTATCGTTTGAATTTTTATCTATAAATGTTAATGCATTTCCTGTAGTCATCCCACCTCGACTATGTGCATCAATAATCAATCCTTCTTTACCGTACCTTCCCATCACCTTAATATTTTCTTTAACAGCATTCGTTAGTCCAAAACCTTCGCTTTCAAGAAATTTCTGGTAACCGGCAACCATTAGCTCTGACAAGGCATTATTGGTTAATGGGAAATGAATCAAATAGTCTGATTGATGATTTTGCAGTGCTAGTTTTTTAGCCGCACCGACTGAATTAAACATGCCGTTATTAAAAATATGTACCTTATTATCCTTACCGGGTTTTAAATTTTGCTTTTCCTCATCAGTTAATTTTTCCCATATCGCTTCATTATTTTCATCTTTAATCACTTCACCATTTTCATCACGCATCACTTGATAAAACTCGATCTTGGTAAGAAACATTTTTCTGAATGCTTCATCGGTAAATACCGTCGCAGCTTCATAAACTAATTGTTTAGAAAGTTGCTCTGCTTCAGCCTTATCTTTGAGGAGTTCTATATCTGCTAGGTTTAGTTTTCGATGGGTATTTTGAGTATCTCTATTGATATCCGAGATCGTTTCTTCTGCTGTTTTTCCATACACCGCTAATTGTTCATCAGCATCGGTTATTGTGATCTGAGCAGGCGCGATTGCACTTAATGTTGAACTGGCATCATCCACACTGGCTTCGCCTTTATTAGTTAAATTCTGAGACGCCGTTTTTAACAAGCCATATTTTCCAGAGAAGGCATCTGAGCTAACGCTAAAACCTTGTTGACTCACTTCAGCACTCATTGCATTTTCCTTATCCGTCGTATGCAAGGTGGCGGTAGTAATCTGATTTTTGTCCGCTGAAGCCTGACTATCAATAAGGGCAGCATCTAATTCAGTGTGAGCAATGACATGAATATCAAACCCTTCTTGCCCAGCGAGAATGGCCGTTTGTTCATTCACGCTAAGATAGTCACTATTCGATTTTTGCGTATTATGATGAAGGTTAAATGAAAACATGGATGTTCCTATTCCAATACCGACACCCATCCCCGAATTGGACTCTTTACCTTTAAGATAATGACTGTCCTGCAAGCTGGATAAAGTTAAGTTGTTACCAGCATCAATAGAAACTTTCTCTCCTTTGGCTTGTGCACCAATCAAACTAAGGTCATTGCCAGTCGTTAGCGATAGCGCTTTTGCAGCAGAGATGTGACTATTTTGATAAAACACACCATCACTATCGGTTTTGCCTTTTCCTTTGCTCATAGCCATATCAAGGCTCAAACCTGTATTCTCACCAATACCCAAAGATAGACCAATGCTGGCGCTACTTGATGACATTTCGGTATTTTGCTGTTGCATATTTTGACTTGCTAAAATATTAATATCGTTTACAGCATTAATGGTGATATCACCATCCGCTAAAATATCGCTACCTGAAACAAGCACATTCTTATCTGTTGCCGTTAAATGCACATTTTGACCCGCCCGAATTGTGCTCGCCTGTGACGTTTGTGATTTGGTCTCTGTTTGGGTTTTACTTTCTGACTTGCCAATACTGATGCTTATTTTTAAACCTGAAGAAGATAAGGCTTCATCAGCTTTGCCTTCATTGATCAGATTTAAGGTGTTCTCGCCCATTTCAACGAGTTGCTTAGATTGAACATAGGCGGTAATGCCATGCAGTACACGATTTTTCTTTTTATCATCTTCAACACTTCCCAGAGCGTGCTGATAGGCCTGGGTGGCGACTGAAATAGCTGGCGCTTTCAGAGATAGTGACAAACCGCTTTGTGAAAATTCCGTTACCTGCTTCGTTTCACTACTGTCATGAAGGTTCGTGATGTTGATATCCTTTGCCTTAACGTCGATATCACCTTTAGCTGAAATCAGATCACTATTTTTTTGATAAAAAGCTTCTCCAGCGACCATTGAAATATCACCGTTTAAAGCACCAATAGTCGACTTATTGTGCACCAGTTGCTTCACGTCGTTTTGCGTGTTCATTTTTCGAGTGCCGATGCTAATACCAACACCGCCAGTACCTGAAATCCCTGATTTTTTCTCTTTTATATAATTCGACTCAGTGAATAATTGCTTTGCAGCTGTGATATTGATATCTTTTGCTGCATTCAATTGAATGCTCTCATCAGCCAGAATCTGACTCCCCTTCACATTGATATTCGTTGCAGAATCAACAGAGATATTTTTTGCTGTTAATGAAGAATCGACTGACGTTTGCTGGCTGAATATATCTCTTTGCTCTTTCTTTCGAGAGCTAAATCCACTTGAGCGTTTAGTATAAGTAGCAATATCTGATTGATAACTTGTTTCGCCATTATCAATATTGATCTGTCTGGCTGTCAGGTCGAGATTACCTTTTTCAGAGTTAATATCTGCAGCTGAGATTTGCAAGGTGTTGCCAGCCTTCAAGCTGACATCACCCTTTGTCCGAAGTGATGTGCCTCGGTCATTTTTCTGATGCATCTTATTGAAATCACGGGCATTCAAAATGCTCAGATTTGTTTCTGACGTTTTGACTGTGCCCAGAGTTAAATTTTGTCCAGCGGATATCTGCGTCTGGCTTTGCTCTCCTGACAAATTGATATTCACGGCATTTAAGGCAACATCACGCTGAGCATTTACAATTAACTTGCCAGTTTCATCAGACACATAAAGATTAGCGTATCGCTTAATATTATCGCGTTCGAAATGGCTGTTAGCTTGATCCAGCTCACTATGTGTCATTGAGCTGGTGATTTTCATATCGTTATCAGCAGAGAGTGAAAGTGAGTTATCGGCTGATAACGTGCCACTGTCTATGGAGATATCTGTCGCATTTACTGCAATAGATTGACCTTGAACATCCCCGCCACGTTGCAGGTAATGCTCACTAGTCAGTGAAACCGTCTTTTTACCTCTGATACTGGCGGAGTTAAATGTTTGCCCTTCCACTTCAAAGGTCACCTCATTACCTGCAAGCAAACCACTTTCGGGTACCAAGTCATCTTTTTCAGGTTTGATATACACCTTTGGAATCATGGCAGTGATCACCTCGCCATTATCCAGTGTCACCGCTGTATTAACTAACCAAACAATATCAGTCGTTAATTGCGCGATTTGTTCAGCTGTAATGGCAACACCTGGCGTTAACTGAAGTGTTTCTGCCACAATCACACCTGCATTCATCAATGCCATAAACTGTGTCTGCTGGTCGTTATATTCACTCAGGTAGAGATGCCCGGTTAACTGGGCAACTTGTTCAGTGACTAAGCGCTGCTCGATATAACCATCACCTAGACGTTTCATCGTATTGGCAGGATCAAAGGCGAGTTTTTGCAACATATAATCTGAGCTCAACCAATCTCTGTAATCCAGAAACTGTGGATCAGTTTCAATATAAAACTTCGTCGGTTTGGCGACGAGGCTGAACATGGCACTATTAACAACTGGAAGCGTCATCGTTTGAATATTCGCCAGGCTTTTGATATCGGCATGACTATCCTCGAACAAGCTTACTCCTAAATTAAACTCGGTGTTTTTAGGGGCTGGACTGTAGGGTGCTATTCCACCAAAATCGAGCTCTTCATCATTTCCATCCCAATCCCTGAACTGACGTGTACCGTTATAACTGACTCTTTTTTGTCCTGGTGTTGCACTATTTTGTAGGCTTCCTCCTGAGATATTCAGCTTTTGACCTGCCACAATTTGGCTATCGCTATTGAGTACATTGCCTTTTAGCTCAATATTACCTGCCGCAATAATTTTGGCGGGTGCAGAACTGATGATATGTGTGCTTTGTGTTTTAGCTGTGTAGTCGTAATAGGTATAGTCTTCGAAATAGCGAATGATATTGCCGTTTTCATCGGTAAAAGGCTGGCCTTCTACATTATGGTTATGAATCAATGGAAAACGACTCACATCATATTTATGTGCCCATCCCTCGGGCTGCACTTCAATGATTCGCTCAATACTGTCTGTCACCCACTGAGTAGTGATTCCAGCATTAAGATTTTGTAGCTCATCAGTGTTTATCGCTATATCCCCTGAGGCCTCGATCCGCCCACCTGAATTAATCACCTGATGAGCCGATGTCAATGCACCACCGATAGAGACGCCAGCAATCTGTAGATTGCCCTGACTGACTATTTCAGCATTCTTATTATTGAATAATGTTTCGGTCGATATCGACACATTGTTTCTAGCAGCCAAGATGGCATTATTATTGAGTGTAGATGTATTGAGCGTGGCGTTATCAGCATAAATACGTGCGTCTGGCTGATTGTTTAATGTGTCAGCATCTATAAACAACTGATTTACATTAACTAACCCCTTATTATCTATTGTCGAATTCGCCAGTATATGTAAATTGCCTGAGATAATTTCACCAGACTCGGTGTTTTGCAGTTCAGTCATTTCCATGGAACTCGCGGCTTCAGACTTAATCGCTCCTGTATTTATCAGGCGACCATCTGTTGTCAGAGTCAAACTTTGCCTTGCTGTTATCTCCCCAGATTGTTTAACGCCAACACCCTCTTCTGTGCCGATTAAACGGATTTTGCCAGCATACATACCGCCGAGTTCACTGACATCGACACTAAAGTTAGGCTGGTCACCATCAGTATCAAGTTTAGTTATAATGTCGTTAGTGGCACTAACTCGGTTTTTGCCTGTGGTGACAGTGAGATTGTTAGCCCAGATATCGGCATTGACTGACACGGCTCTGGCTATCAGGTCAGTATAGGCTGTTCCACTGTCATCTAGTCCAGCGCCATGAATACTGATTTTACCTTCCTCCACCAGGAAACCATTCAATTGGCCATCATTCATCAAAGCTCGGCCAGTTGTTAAAGTGCTTCTGTCTGCATTAATAAAACCACATCCATCGCAGCTGATACCAGCAGGATTAGCAATAACAAGCTGTGCTTTGCTACCTGCAATTTCCATTGGTCCATTCAGATAGCTGGGATTTTGTGAATTCACTTCATTCAGAATAATTCGGGCTGTGCCACCTGCAAGTAGACTGTTTCCTTGCACCCATCCTGCTAATTGGGTCTGCACATTATTTGCACTGTTATTAAGAATCACACCGCTTTTGTCCACATCAAACTGGCTGTATTTATTTCTGGATACCCCTGATGAACTGGGCGTCTGAATATTAACTTGTGGTAGCCCATTTGCTGTTTGCGTAATGATGGCCTGTTGATTAGCCGGCGCAGATGGATCGACAGTAATCCCAGCCGCCATAGCACCAGCACCATAAAGTGATGAACTAAAAAGAGCAGCTGAAATCAGTACGCTTAAATAGTTTTTATTGAAACGATCTTCCATGATCATATCTCCCTGAATCCGTTCAGTATTGATAGGTCAGATTAAATCCAAGATGTCGCCCGTCCTCAAAACCATCTGGTTTTGATAATGATTTCCCTGCAAACACATCATAAAAAAGGCCGTGCCACTGACCTCTTAAGCCAATCACAGCGCCAGCTAAAGTCTGTCCCAATAAATACTTCGCCGATTGACCACTGACATGACCAAAATCTATTCCCGTAT
>DRHY01000165.1 GCA_011052985.1 Methylophaga thalassica | reverse complement strand
GACCAGGCTTCCCAGAGAGGGTCAGGAACGACCTTATACATAGAACAACCAGCCAGACTGTAGATAAAAATAGTGATAATAATTCTAGAAAAATACATCATTTGATACCTCCATGTATCGTGGTTTTGGAAAATAAACTGCATGGGTAGATTGAACATGCTCAAACATCACAGTAATACACCTCTGGATAACGCTTGCATTGTTCAGTATTAAGAATGCGTTCTCGGGACTGAGGCTGACACTCCGTAAGATAAGCATCGCGGATACAATACTCACTATCAAGCCGTCTTTTGATATCTCTTTTTGGAACAGGTAGTTCACAAGCAGGAATTGGATCATTCTCACATGATGAAAAATCACCAAGAAAAGTAAAGCCATCATTCAACATGCAACGTTTAATTAATAACAACTTACCGTTGTATTCATCAGGAGATAATGTCTTCATTAAGGCATAGTTTTTTGACATCCAGATATCACTGGAGCCACACTCTAAAAGTGCTTCATCACGTTCTCTACGAGTCAAATCACCCTTTTCCCAATTGTTGGTCTTTATAATGCTTAGTTGATTTTTGTATAACTCCAGTGACGGGATATTGTATTTTCTGACATAGTCCTCATCAATCTTTGGTTCTATAAGAACATATCCGCCAGATCCATTTTGGCATTCATTGTCTCCTTTTTTTTCACACTCTTGTTGTTGATATACAGAGCTACATGCAGTGACGTACATATAAAAGATCAATGTAACTATTTGTTTTTTTGTCATTTCTTTAACACTTACTTGTTATTACTTGCTGGTATTAAGATAAATTTAGCTTTCCCATCGGGACTATCCTGCCAATATTTCTTACTGGCACCATTAGGCTTCCCATCCCCGTAACTATTATGCACAGTGACATCAAAAAAGATCGATTTCAGTCCTTCAATAAAACTGGTACTACCATCAGGAGTAGTGCCTCCAGTAGCTTCATTACCACCAATGAAAGTACCAACAAAATCGTCTTTGTGAACTTGAGCAAAAACATTACCGTTTCCACTAGAATTTTTATTCAATAAATCTGCCATCTGTTGATTATTAAATGCTGAGCCTACAGTATAAATATCTAGGTGTTTTAAGGTTGAATTGTCATTGTGATTTTCATTGATAAAGCGCAGGGTATTACCTGTAGTCATTCCACCTCGACTATGCGCATCAATAATAAGCCCTTTCTTACCGTATTTTGCGATCACCTTAATATTTTCTTTAACAGCATTAGTGAGTCCAAAACCTTCGCTTTCAAGAAATTTCTGGTAACCGGCAACCATTAGCTCCGACAGTGCATTATTGGTTATTGGGAAATGAATCAAATAGTCTGATTGATGATTTTGCAGTGCTAGTTTTTTAGCCGCATCTTCTGAATTAAACATGCCGTTATTAAAAATATGTACCTTATTATCCTTACCGGGTTTTAAATTTTGCTTTTCCTCATCAGTTAATTTTTTCCATATCGCTTCATTATTTTCATCTTTAATCACTTCACCATTTTCATCACGCATCACTTGATAAAATTCAATGTTTGTAAGAAACATTTTTCTGAATGCTTCATCGGTAAATGCCGTCGCGGCTTCATAAACTAACTGTTTGGATAGTTGCTCTGCTTCTGCCTTGTCTTTAAGTAGGTCTATATCCGCGATATTCAGTTTTCGGTGCTTACTATCAGTGGCTCTATTGATATCCGACATCGTTTCTTCTGCTGTTTTGCCATATACAGCCAGTTGTTTGTCAGAATCGGTTAATGTGATCTCCGCAGGCGCGATGGCACTTAATGTTGAACTTGCATCATCCACACTGGCTTCGCCTTTATTACTTAAATTCTGAGACGCCGTTTTTAACAAGCCATATTTTCCTGAGAAGCCATCAGAACTAATATTTAAGCCTTGTTGGCTGACTTCAGCACTCATTGCGTTTTGTTTATCTGACGTATGCAAGGTGGCTGTAGTGATTTGGTTTTTACCCGCTTGTGCCTTGCTATCGATAAGGGCAGCATCCAATTCGGTATGTCTGCCTACATTGATATCAAAACCCTCTTGCCCAGCCATAATGGCGGTTTGTTCATTTACGCTAAGATAGTCACTATTCGATTTTTGCGTATTATGATGAAGGTTAAATGAAAACATGGATGTTCCTATTCCAATACCGACACCCATCCCCGAATTGGACTCTTTACCTTTTAAATAATGACTATCCTGCAAGCTCGATAGGGTTAAGTTATTCGCCGCGTCGATAGATACTTTTTCACCTTGGGCTTGTGCACCAATTAAACTGAGATCATGACCAGTGCTTAGGGATAATGCTTTTGCAGCCGCTATGTGGCTATTTTGATAAAACACACCCTGACTATCCGTTTTGCCTTTTCCTTTACTCATGGCCATATCAAGACTTAAGCCAGTATTCTGACCAATGCCCAAAGATAGACCAATGCTGGCGCTACTTGATGTCATTTTGGTGTTTTGCTGTTGCGTATTTTGACTGGCTAAAAGATTAATATCCTTAGCAGCATCAATGGTGATATCACCATCCGCCAAAATATCACTACCAGTGACTACCACATCCTTATCTATTGCCGTTAAACGCACATTCTGACCCGCCCGGATTGTGCTCGCCTGTGAGGTTTGTGATCTAGTCTCTGTTTGGGTTTTACTTTCTGATTTACCAATACTGATGCTTATTTTTAAACCTGAAGAAGATATCGCCTCATCTGCTTTGCCTTCATTAATGAGGTTTAGCGTGTTTCCCCCCATCTCAGCGAGTTGCTTAGCTTGGACATAGGCTGTAATACCATTCAGTACACGGTTTTTCTTTTTATCATCTTCAACAATTCCCAGAGCATGCCGGTAAGCCTGAGTGGCAACTGAAATGGCCGGCGCTTTCAAAGATAGTGACAAACCGCTTTGTGAAAATTCGGTTACCTGCTTCGTCTCGCTTTTATCATAAAGGCTCGTAATATTGATATCTTTTGCTTTAACGTCGATATCACCTTTCACTGAAATCAGATCACTGTTTTTCTGATGAAAGGCTTCCCCAGCGACCACTGAAATATCCCCATTAAGTGCACCTATGGTCGATTTATTGTGAATAAGCTGCTTGATCTCAGTTTGCGTATTCATTGCTCGGGTGCCAATACTGATGCCCGCACCACCTGTGCCTGAAAGTCCTGATTTTTTCTCTTTTATATGATGAGACTCAGTAAAAGACTGCTCTGCAGCCGTGATATTAATATCTTTCGTCGCATTTAATTGAATGCTCTCATCTGCCAAAATCTGGCTGCCTTTCACATTAATATCGGTAGCGGAATCAATTGAAATATTTTTGGCTGTTAATAAAGATGCCACGGATGTTTGCTGGCTGAACATATCTCTTTGCTCTTTCTTTCGCGAGCTAAATCCGCTTGAACGTTTCGTATAGGTGGCAATATCTGATTGATAAGTCGCTTCACCATTTTCAATATTGATCTGTCTAGCTGTCAGGTCGAGATGACCTTGTTGCGAGTTAATATCGGCAGCCGTTACTTGAAGTGTATTACCAGCCTTCAAGCTGACATCACCGTTTGTTTTAATGGATGTGCCGCTATCTTTTTGCTCATACATCTTATTGAAATCACGAGCATTCAATATACTCAGGTTTGTTTCAGACTCTGAAACCGTGCCCAATGTTAAATTTTGTCCAGCAGATATTTGCGTCTGGCTTTGTTCTCCTGACACATTGATATTCGCTACATTGAGTGCAACATCACGCTCGGCATCAACTATTAATTTACCTGTTTCATCAGACACATAGAGATTGGCGTATCGCTTAATATTATCGCGCTCGAAGTAACTATTAGCTTGATTGTGCTCGCTATGCGCCATTGAGCTGGTTATATTTATATCGTTATCAGCAGAGAGCGAAAGTGACTTATTAGCGGATAATGTGCCACCCTCTATTGAAATCTCTGTGGCATTTACTGCAATAGATCGACTTTGAATATCACCGCCAGACTGTTGATAATATTCACTGTTCATCGAAACGGTATTTTTGCCTCTGATACTGGTAGCGTTAAATGTCTGCCCTTCGATCTCAAAGTTCACTTCATTACCAGCAAGTAAGCCTGTTTCTGGTATCAAGTCATCTTTTTCGGGTTTCATATACACTTTTGGTACCAAGGCAGTGATTACCTCGCCATTATCCAGTGTCAGCTCTGTATTCACTAACCAAACGATATCAGTCGTCAATTGCGCGATTTGTTCAGCGGTGAGGGCAATACCTGGCGTTAACTGAAGTGTTTCTGCCACACTCACACCCGCATCCATCAATACCATAAACTGTGTTTGTTGGTCACTGTATTCACTCAGATACAGATGCCCGGTTAGCTGGGCAATTTGGTCAGTGACTAATCGCTGCTCAATAAAGCCGTCACCGAGTCGTTTCATAATCGTAGCGGGATCAAAAGCAAGCTGTTGCAACATATAGTCAGAACTCAACCAATCGCTGTAATCTAAAAACTGTGGGTCGGTTTCAATATAAAATTGAGTCGGATTGTCCACTGGTTTAAACATAGTGCTATTAATGATTGGCTGCGTCATAGTCTGAATGTTAGACAGACTTTGGATATCAGCATGACTATCCTCCAGTAGACTGATGCCTAAATTAAACTCTGTGTTTTTAGCCGCTGGACTGTAAGGCGCTATACCACCAAAATCGAATTCTTCATCATTGCCATCCCAGTCTCTGAACTGGCGTGTACCGTTATAACTGACGCTTTGTTGTCCAGGTGTAGCTATGTTTTGCAAGCTTCCACCTGTCACAGCTAAAGTTTTACCTGCCACAATTTGACTATCGCTATTGAGTAAGTCGCCCTTGATTTGAATATTACCTGCCGCAATGATTTTGGCCGGAGAAGAACTGACAATATGAGTACTTTGTGTTTTAGCTGTGTAGTCGTAATAGGTATAGTCTTCGAAGTAGCGAATGATATTGCCGTTCTCATCGGTAAAAGGCTGGCCTTCTATATTATGGTTATTAATCAATGGAAAACGACTCACATCATATTTATGTGCCCATCCCTCAGGCTGCACTTCAATGATTCGCTCAACACTATCGGTTAGCCATTCCGTGATCATCTCGGCATTAAGATTTTGAAGTTCATCAGCGTGTATCGATATATCACCTGAAGCTTCGATCCGGCTGCCTGAATTAATGACCTGCCTAGCTGAAGTTAAAGCATTCCCGGAATAGCCTCCAGCAATATCTATATTGCCCTGGCTGAGAATCTCAGCATTCTGATCATTGAATACGGTTTCAGTCGATATCGACAAATTTTCTCTGGCCGCAATAACGGAATAATTATTGAGCGTTGTCGTGTTGAAGGTGGTGTTATCACCATAAATACGTGCACCTGGCTGATTGTTTAATGTCTCCGCATCGATAAGCAGCTGATTGACATTAATTAACCCCTTATTTTCTATCGTTGAATCAGCCAGTATGTGTAAATCATCAGAGACAATTTCACCAGAATCCGTATTGTGAAGTTCAAGCGTTTCGATAGCACTCGCTGCTTTAGCCCTAATGGTTCCTGTATTAATCAACTGACCATCCGTTGTCAGCGTCAAACTCTGCTTAGCTTTTATCTTTCCTGATTGTTTGACACCGACGCCTTCTTCCGTGCCGATTAAACGAATTTTCCCTGCATACATGCCGCCAATCTCACTGACATCCACACTAAAGATAGGTTGGTCAGCATCCGTATCCAGTTTAGCTATGATGTCGTTGGTGGCGCTAACACGGTTTTTTCCTGTAGTGACAGTGAGATTGTTTGCCCAGATATCAGCATTGACTGACACGGCTCTTGCCATCAGATCCGTATAGGCTGTGGCGCTATCATCCAAACCTGCCCCATCAATACTGATGTTGCCTCTTTCCACCAGAAAACCGCTTAACTGGCCATTATTCATCAGAGCTCGACCGGTGGTTAATGTGCTTCTGTCTGCATTAATAAAACCACAACCATCGCAGCTGATACCAGCAGGATTAGCAATCACAAGCTGTGCTTTGCTTCCTGCAATTTCCATTGGTCCGTTCAGATAACTGGGATGTTGTGAATTCACTTCATTAAGAATAATTCGGGCTGTAGCACCTGCAAGCAGACTGTTTCCTTGCACCCATCCTGCTAATTGTGTCTGTACATTATTGGCACTGTTATTAAGAATCACACCGTTTTTGTCCACATCAAACTGGCTGTATTTATTTCTGGATACCCCAGCCGAACTCGGTGTCTGAATATTCACTTGTGGCAAACCATTCGCTGTTTGCGTAATGATGGCCTGTTGATTAGCTGGCGCAGATGGGTCAACAGCAATGCCAGCAGCTAATAAATTGTCCTGATAAAGTGATGCGCCACAGAGTGCCACCGAAATCAAAATGCTTAAATATTTTCTGTTGAAACGATCTTCCATGATCATATCTCCTGAATCCGTTCAGTATTGATAGGTCAAATTAAATCCAAGATGCCGTCCATCCTCAAAGCCATCGGGTTTTGATAATGATTTCCCTGCAAACACATCATAAAAAAGGCCGTGCCACTGACCTCTTAAGCCAATCACAGCGCCAGCTAAAGTCTGTCCCAATAAATACTTCGCCGATTGACCACTGACATGACCAAAATCTATTCCCGTAT
>DRHY01000164.1 GCA_011052985.1 Methylophaga thalassica | reverse complement strand
TAGATGATCATATTCATGTTGAAACACGCGTGCTAGAAACCCGTCATACTCGGTTTCAATGATTACGCCCTCTCTTGTCTGATACCTGACCGATATCCAATCATAGCGAGGCACTAAGGCTCTGACTCCTGGCAGACTTAGACAACCTTCCCAGTCTTTTGATTTTGTATCAGAGTGATTAATGACCTTTGGATTAATAACAAAAAAAGCAGGCACATTGGGGGCTAGGGGATAACGCACATTTGGGTGTGAAGAGAGAATAAAAAACTGTTTTGAGATACCGACCTGCGGTGCAGCGATACCCATGCCATTTTTTTCCAAAACGAACTGCATAAGTTCATCAAGCTGAGCTTGGAATAATGGCACTGATATATCCGATACTGGGAGTGCTTTTTGACGTAAAACAGGATGACCTAATTGATGTATCTCAAATTTTTCTGTCATATCAGCGGTGCCTCTAAAGGATCATGTAGCCGAAACCACCCAGCAATACTAAATCGATCACGTTGAGCTTTGATAACCTCATGTGGAAACTTTTCGCTGAGAAAAATAACGAAACAACCAAAGTCAGGCTCAATAGTTTCAATGATCTCATTAGAGTCAGATTTATATAACTGTAACTGGCCACCATCTTCTGTTTTCCAGTCGTTATTTAAATAAAGCACAGTCGTCAATACTCGGTTAGATTGCCCTTTAAATGCATCGACATGTTTTTTATAAAACGCACCTGGTGCGTAATGAGCATAGTGAGCTTCATAATCAAATAAGCCCATAAATAAACGCTGATTAATGGCCAATCGAAATTCAGACATCGCCTCAAGGTAGGCTTTATCTGTCGCATTTTCTATTGACAACCAACGGGTTTCATCGCGACGAATATTGCCGTCTAATTGAAAGTCAATTTCACGGCCAATGCCCGCTGGCTTGAAATCATCATCATCTAAATTCATCACACGACGATGAAGGGCTGTATTTAGCGGTGATGATAGTAACTGTGGCAGGATGCAATACCCTGTTTCAACCAATCTATTTGCAATGTGATCATAAGTAGACTCATTAGGTATGACAAATGCCTTCAAGCTCAATCTCTCCAAACGGACAATAGACCGCATACCTTTTTCGGAGATCTATGCTGTCAGCTGACGCTTTGGATCATATGATGTAAGGATTTGATCGGGAGAGGGAATTTAGCAAATTTTATCTATTAAAGCTGAAATTTTTACTTCTCAGCTGAAAAACCAATAGGTGACAGCGATGGCGGCACAAATACCGGCTAAATCTGCGGCCAGACCACAACCAACAGCATGGCGAACATTTTTAATACCTACGGAACCAAAGTATACGGCTAAGACATAAAATGTTGTTTCAGTACTTCCCTGAACGATGCTCGATAGGCGGCCGGAAAATGAATCAGCTCCATACGCCTGCATTGTATCAACCATCATGGCTCTGGCACCGCTACCACTGAAGGGTTTCATAAGGGCCGTTGGTAATGCTTCGATAAACTGGTCATCTAAGCCAATACTAAGAACAAGGCTGCGAACACCTTCAGCTAATATGTCCATTGCACCACTTGCTCTGAACACGCCAATTGCCACTAACATAGCGACTAAGTAAGGAATGATAGTTATAGCTGTTTCGAAGCCTTCTTTTGCACCCTCAATGAAGGCGTCATAAGCATTTATCTTTTTGATGAGGGCTGTTGAGATAAATAAGATCACCAATGAAAACAAAATGACATTACTGAGCAAAGACGATTGCGTCAACATCACCTCTTGTGGCAATTGCGAGAAGTAAACAACGATGCTCATGATAAGCAATGTGAATGCCCCGAGGTAACTCATAATGACTTTATCTACTAAGTTAATTTTTTGAATCCAAGCAACACTTAATAGACCTATGAGAGTGGACACATAAGTTGCCAATAAGATGGGTATGAAGACATCGGTTGGGTTAGCAGCACCCATTTGGGCACGGTATGTAAATATTGTTACAGGAAATAATGTGACGGCAGAGGTATTGATTACAAGGAATAAGATTTGTGCATTGGATGCCGTATCTTTGAATGGATTCAGTGTTTGCAGTTCTTTCATTGCCTTGATTCCTAGCGGAGTAGCAGCATTATCAAGGCCTAAGGCATTCGCTGAAATATTCATTACCATAGCGCCAATAGCTGGATGATTTTTGGGCACTTCTGGCATTAAACGTTGAAAAAGGGGGGTTAGCGCTCTTGTTAATAAAAGAATGAAGCCACTTTTTTCACCAATTTTCATGATGCCTAGCCACAAGGCTAAAATCCCTGTTAGACCGAGAGCAATTTCAAACGCCGTTTTTGATAGGGCAAACAGTGCTTGCATGATCTCGCTAAATATAAGCGTATCGCCCATAAATACGAGTTTATAGAGAGCGACTAAAAAGGCTATAAGAAAAAATGCAATCCAGATAATGTTGAGCATAAGCTATTGTGGCATGACTGTATGAGATCAGGAAGTGACAAATTTAGCCAAAAAAAAGCCCCACATGAAAATTCAGCTTTCCAGAATTTCCAGTAGGGCAGTAAGACCAATGTGATTCTATTTAGTCACGGTTGGCTTTTTTCTTTTTCGCTGCAATAGCGGGACGTTTTTTAATTGTCTTGCCACCAGTAGGGGGAATACGGCGTGGACGTCTTTCTGGACGGCTAGCGCCTGCATCAGTCGGCGCTTCGACGCCTTCAGGTAGGCTAATCTCTAACTGTTTATTATTCACCCATACTTTACGTAAATGCTGAAAAATATCCTTAGGCATGCCTTCAGGTAAATCGACTAAGCTATGGTCGCTATTAATAGCAATTCGTCCTATTGAGCGACTATCCATACCTGCTTCGTTAGCAATAGCACCAACAATATGCTTAGGTTCAACATTATGTTCGCTTCCTACTTCAATACGGTAGGTTTTCATGCCTTCTTCAGGTGGGCGAGAAGACTGACGACGAGGTGAACGCTCTGCTCTTGGGCTACGCTCAGAACGTGCGCCACGCTCAAAGCGAGGTGCACGATCGCCTCTGTCTTCACGGTCTGCTCTGTCTCTTGGTGGTCTGCGCTCAGCATGAACTACCGGTGGATTCAGAGGACGACTTTTTTGCACTTGAAAGGCTAAAGCGGCTGCCATTTCAATTGGATCCGCATTATGTTCATCTTGATATGAACGAATAAGGTTCTCAAAGAAAGCCAAATCTTGTGATTCGATAACTTCTGTCAATTCTTGCTTGAATGACATAACACGACGATCTGCAACATCTTCACTGCTTGGCAATTGCATACGTGTGATGGTTTGTTTGGTGGCTTTTTCAATGGCACCTAACATGCGTTTTTCACGCGGTGAAACGAACAATATTGCTTCACCTTTACGACCCGCACGGCCGGTACGGCCGATACGATGCACATAAGATTCAGTGTCGTAAGGAATGTCATAGTTGATAACATGACTCATTCGTTCGATATCTAGTCCACGTGCAGCCACATCGGTTGCGACTAAAATATCGAGTTTGCCAGCTTTCATTCTTTCAATCGTTTTTTCACGCAAGGCTTGGTTCATATCGCCATTAAGTGGTGAACTTGAATAACCGCGTGCTTCGAGTTTTTCAGCTAGATCAACAGTAGAATTTTTTGTGCGCACAAAGATAATCATGCCATCAAAATTTTCAACTTCAAGAATACGCGTTAACGCATCGAGTTTATGTAAGCCAGTGACCTGCCAATAACGCTGGGTAATGGTATCGACTGTTGAGGTCTTCGATTTGATATGGACTTCAACGGGATTGCTTAAATAACGCTGCGCAACACGGTGGATGGGTTTCGGCATAGTGGCAGAAAATAGAGCCACTTGGCGGTTATCAGGTGTTTCTTGCAAAATGGTTTCAACATCATCAATGAAACCCATGCGTAACATCTCATCCGCTTCATCAAGTACTAAAGCCTTAAGATCTTCTAAGGCCAGTTTACCGCGGCGAATCATATCTAAAACACGGCCCGGTGTTCCGACGATAACCTGAGGACTGCGTTGCAATTGACGCAATTGAATGCCCATGCTTTGACCACCGTAGATAGGTAATACATGGAAGTTTTTCATATGACGGCCATAGCCTTGCATCGCTTCTGCTACTTGAATAGCAAGCTCACGAGTAGGCGTTAACACCAAAATTTGTGGCGTTTTTTGACGCTCATCCAAGCGACTTAATAACGGCAATGAAAAGGCAGCGGTTTTACCTGTGCCTGTTTGAGCTTGGCCTAGAAGATCTCGACCTTCTAATAGTGGGATGATACTTTGGGCTTGAATTGGTGACGGCGTTTCGTAGCCGGCTTCTTTAATTGCTTTGACAATAGCGGGAGCGATTCCCAGCTCACTAAATGAGGGGATCGAGTCAAGTTGTTCTGTGGACATGAAAAAACCTGTGAATGTCAGTTTTGAACGCTAAACTGAAAAGCGTGATATTCGACCTGATATTATACGAGTTAGACAGAGCAAAAGATAGGAAAATCATTCGTTTATTGAAGTTAAAGCGCTAATCGATTCACAATTCAAATGACTTAATTATGTGAATTAGCCGTATTGAGCAAACAATCTATCTGGAGACATAAAATGAGTGAACATACATATAAACTAATCGAGCTTACTGGTAGTTCATCGGAAAGTTCTGATCAAGCTATCCAAAATGCGATTAAAAAAGCCTCAGAGAGCGTCAAGCATATGCACTGGTTTGAAGTGATTGAAACACGTGGCTACATAGAAAATGATGGTGTGAAATATTGGCAAGTGACGATCAAAGTAGGCTTTCGCATAGAGGATTAATTTGTTCTGAGGTGAGATCATCAGATGACAGCATTACATACAAAAGACGTCATTATCATTGGCGCTGGTACAGCAGGACTGGCAGCTTTAAAACAAGTGCAAGAATTAACAGATAACTATTTGTTGATTAATGATGGGCCCTATGGAACAACCTGTGCACGCGTAGGTTGTATGCCTTCGAAACTATTGATTGAAGCTGCGAATGCTTTTCATCGTCGATATCAGTTTGATGAGTTTGGTATCGAAAATGCTGATAGTTTATCCGTCAACTTACCCAAGGTCTTAGAGCGCGTAAGACATGTCAGAGATTATTTTGTCTCCAGCACATTGCGTGTGTTTAGTGGCATTGAAGATAAGGTTATTACCGGACGCGCACGACTAACGGGAAAACGAACTATTTCTGTTAATGATCAGTTGTTTAGTGCTGAAAAAATTATTGTCGCTACAGGCTCTCGGCCCATCATCCCTGATAAGTGGCAGTCTATTTCGAACGACAAATTACTGACCACTGACACCTTGTTTGAACAGCGTGATTTAAAATCTCATATTGCGGTAATTGGCTTAGGGGCGATTGGTATTGAAATGGCGCAAGCTTTAGCTCGATTAGGGGTTAAAGTCACCGCTTTTACTGACAGTGCTTTATTAGCGGGCCTTACTGATGAGGAGGTCAGCGATAAGCTCAAGTATTCACTGGAAAGCGAGTTCACTATACATACAAAAACCCAAGCCGATCTCGAAGAGCTCGACTCGGGTGTCAGAGTGACGGCCGGTGATATTGAAGTCAATGTCGATCAGGTCCTTGTCGCTATTGGCCGTCAACCAAACCTCGATAATATGGGCCTTGATAAACTGGATATTGCCTTAGATGATAAGGGGATGCCTGATATCGACCCAAATACGGCACAAGTTGCTGACATTCCGGTGTTTGTCGCAGGGGATGCTAGTGCTAATGCGATGTTACTGCATGAAGTAGCTGATGAAGGCCGCATTGCTGGGCACAATGTGTTTACTGACAACATTGAGGCTTACCAACGAAGAACACCACTGGCAATTGTATTTAGCGAGCCTAATACCGCGCTTGTTGGCAGTCGATTGTCAGAGCTAGATACAGATAAGATGGTGATTGGAAAAGCCAGTTTTGATGATCAAGGTCGAGCTCGGGCCGGTCTTCGTAACTATGGGGTAATGCATGTATATCTAGATAAAAAGTCAGGCCGCTTATTAGGCGCAGAAATGTCGTGTCCCGGGGCTGAACATATGGCACACACCTTAGCCCTCGCTATCAGTCAAGACTTGTGTGTTAAAGAGGTATTAGCCATGCCTATTTATCATCCCGTGCTTGAAGAGGGCATGCGCTCTGCGCTTAGGGATGGATTAAAACAAACTGATTTAGAACAAAGTTTTGATTTGGCCCGTTGCGATGCCTTTAATTCTGAGGCACTTGATTGAAGCGCTTAGGTTGATTTTTCAACCTAAGCCTTCAGGGGGGATCTATCAGTTGGCAACGCCAGTGCTTTTTAAGTACTCGTCGTAACTGCCGCGGAAATCGATAATTCCCTCAGCTTCCATATCAAATACGCGTGTGGCCAGTGATGATACAAATTCTCTGTCGTGACTAACAAAAATGAGTGTGCCTTCAAATTGCTCTAACGCCATATTGATAGACTCGATAGATTCCATATCCATGTGATTTGTCGGTTCATCCATCACCAAAATATTCGGTTTCTGCAGAATTAATTTACCTAACAACATGCGGCCTTTTTCACCACCGGAGAGCACATTCGCTTTCTTGTCGATATTGTGGCCGGAAAATAATAAACGCCCCAATGTGCCTCTGACAACTTGTTCATCATCCTCTGGGCTAGCCCACTGCGACATCCATTCGAATAGGGTGATATTTTCTTTGAACAAATGATCATGATCTTGAGCGTAATAACCAATATTGGCATTTTCTGACCATTTCACTTCACCAGACTTAGGCGGTAACTCACCAACTAACGTTTTGATGAGACTCGTTTTACCAATACCATTTGGACCGATGACAGCAATTTTTTCACCGACCTCAGACATAAAGCTGAAGTTTTTGATTAAGGTTGTATCTTCATTTTCATAATACTGACTGATTTTGCTTACTTCCAAGGCATTACGAAACAGTTTTTTGTCTTGTTCAAAGCGAATGAACGGATTGACTCGACTTGAAGGTTTAATATCTTCAAGTTGAATTTTTTCCATTTGTTTCTGGCGAGAGGTGGCCTGTTTTGCTTTAGATGCATTAGCTGAAAAGCGAGAAACGAAGGTTTGTAATTCTTTTATCTGCGCTTTTTTCTTCGCATTGTCAGCCATCTGACTTTCACGGGCTTGAGTAGAAGCAATCATGTAATCATCATAATTACCTGGATAAATTCGTAGTTCACCGAAATCCATATCCGCCATATGCGTGCAGATACTATTCAAGAAATGGCGATCATGCGAAATAATGATCATCGTGCTATTACGTTGATTAAGAATATCTTCCAACCAACGAATAGTGTTGATATCCAAATGGTTAGTAGGCTCATCAAGTAACATGATGTCGGGATCAGCAAATAACACCTGGGCTAATAAAATACGTAATTTCCAGCCCGGCGCGATTTCACTCATTGGACCATAGTGCTGCTC
>DRHY01000163.1 GCA_011052985.1 Methylophaga thalassica | reverse complement strand
GCACCCCACTCGATAAATTCATAACAGGCACTAATAGCAAGACTCACGCAGCAGACGATGAAAAATAACCACTTACCTACTTTCAATGGCGATGTTCTTAATAAAATCTCTCGTGATATAAGCGCTGGAACCACACCTTGCATAAAGTGCCCTAAACGATCGAAATGATTTCTCGCAAGCTCAAATTCTTGTTGAATCCAATTAAATAAGGGATTTTCTGCATAGGTGTAAAAACCGCCAATAATCAAAATTAAAGAAAAAATGACAATGGCGCGTATTGAGATCAGCGTGAGCGGGAAACGAGAATTAGAGAATATCAGCAGCGGCAGCGCTATCATCACCGGAACAGTTTCCATAAACCAAGTTAATCTATCTGCAACCGGGTCAATAGCGGAATAACCTAAACAAAGGCTAATCAGCACAGCCCAAATAGATTTTTCTTGACTGGCAGTCATGACTGAGTCTAAGTCTACACTTAGTTCAATGTAACGTTCTTGGGACAGCTAAGGTAAAGGCAGGAATATTGACCTCAAAACGATCCCCGGTATCAGTGACCATTTTGTAATGCCCTTGCATCATCCCTACTGGCGTATCTAGCATGGCAGCACTGGTATAGGTGAACTCTTGCTCAGGGGCGAGATAGGGATGCACACCCACGACACCGTCACCTTCTACTTCCTGTTCATGTCCGTCACCACCCGTTATTTTCCAGTAACGCGACAGGAGTCTGGCAGATTCTTGCCCGTTATTTTTAATCGTAATGGTGTAAGCAAATAGATAGCGTGCTTTGCTCGGATCTGACTCATCGGTCAAATAGGTCGTTTCAACGTCGACATTAATACAATTTTTATTTTCGCTCATAAACTAATTATACATGGCTTTCTCAGCAAGTAATCGTGCACCATTCAATCCCAGCTCTTCATTCAGCACAATATGTATCGGCATGTCGGCCATCAACTCACTCATACGACCTTTATTCTGGAAATGATGAATAAATTCACCTTGTTGAAACTGACTGAGGTTCTTTAGAATAATGCCACCAGCCAAATAGACACCTCCGCGCGCTAAGCATGTTAGGGCAAGATTACCCGCTTGTGCTGCATAAATACTGATAAACATGTCCAGCGCTTGTTTCGACAAGCTATCGCCCTGCTGTGCAAACTGACTGATGGCAGCGGCGGCATCCCCTTTGACCATCATTAGACGAAGTTCTGTGTTTTCCTCTAATTGTTTGTAATCACGTAAAAAGTTGTAAATAGATACCAATCCACTACCACACACAATGCGGTCATAAGACACGTGCCCGTGACGCTGAATCAAATGCTCTAATAATAAAAGCTGCGTCGCATTTTGTGGTGCAAAATCTACATGCCCGCCCTCTGTTGCTATCACCTGCCAGTCATCATCACTAGGAATGAGTAGTGCTTGTCCCAGCCCCGTTCCCGCCCCCAGAACAACGCGAGGAGAAGTGGTTAGTGGCTTCCCTTCTTGCAACGTTAGTAATTCATCAGTTCTAAGGGTACTTATGCCATAACCAACGGCTTCAAAATCATTACATAGCCTGACATGTTCGATTGAAAACAGATGGCTTATTAATTCTGCATCTATCTGCCAAGGCAACTTTGTCACTTTTCCATATTGCCCATTCACAGGGCCAGCTATAGCGATGCAGGCAGAAGAAATTGGAGTTTCATCGGTGAGTGTCTCCAAAAATGCACTCAAAACCGCTTCAAATGTCTCGTATGTCTGACTCTCAAAGCGCATTTTATGCCGCAATTTACCGTTATTTTCAAACAGACCAAATAAGGTTTTTGTACCACCAATATCAACTGCCAGTATCGTTGACATGATTACTGACCTGCAGCTGCTTTATCCATAAACCAATAATAATCATTCTCTGGAGCGAGACGCTGAACAGGTAGTCCAGTTATCGTTTCATTTGTAATGTCATTCACGATCGCTGCTTTAGCTTCTCCTGAAATAAACACAATCACTTGACGAGCTGAGTTGATAACGGGATACGTCATCGTTACTCGCCATGAGTCAAATTTTTGCACATATACACTTGTCGTCAATGTATCAACAATATCTAACGCCGGTGTTTCTGGGAAAAGAGAAGCAATATGACCATCTGGCCCGAGCCCCAATAACAATAAGTCAAAAGGAGCACCGTCCATGACTTCGGTCATCGTTGCAGCATAGCGAACGGCCACGTCCGCTGGTTCACCACTCTCTGTCGGCATACGGTGTACATTTTCAACAGGAATCGGGATTAAATCGATCATAGCCTGACGCGCCATTTTGAAATTACTGTCGTCATGTGTCGCTGGCACACAGCGCTCATCACCAAAAAACAGATGCACTCTCGCCCAATCAATCTGTTCGATATAGGGTGAGGTTGCTAATTTTTCATATAAGCCCTTTGGTGTTGAGCCGCCGGCTAAAGCAACATAAAACACACCACGTTTGGCAATAGCAGCGCGTGCCGTAGCAACAAAATGTTCCGCTGCTGCTTGAATCAAGGTAGCTGAATCAGCCAAGATTTTCTGTTGTGCTTTCATGTTGTTCCTCACTGTCTGAAAAGGTTTAAACGCGTTCATACCAAGGATTAGATAGCTAAGCAATGGCAGATTTAAATTTGGTTATGGCCAATATGATATAGCAAAAAGTCATTCATTTGAGCTAGTCTTGGCAGATGCTTACCATTCAATTTGCAAGGAAACTCAACATGAAACGCATACTCGCTCTTATGTCTATTTTGACATTTAGCACACTTAGCTTTGCTGAAGAGGCCCCAGAAATGGGTATTATTAATTTTGAGGCCAGTGCAGTTACTGAAATTGACAATGATGAGTTAGTGACTCGACTTCAAGTGTTTGAACAAGGTAAAAACCCTGGTCAGCTGACTGAACTGGTAAACAAAAAAACAGCATTGGTATTGGATGCGGTGAAACATTTCAAAGGTATTCACGCAGAAACATCCAGTTATAACACTCAGCCGGTTTATGACGATGGCAAAATTAGTCAATGGCGGGTTACTCAACAACTGACTTTAGAAACAGCTGATTTTGAGCAAATGAGTCAATTCATTGCCGATATCAGTTCATTAGCGAATATTCAGTCAATGCAGTTCCAAATTTCTAAAGAAAAAACGGAACAGGCAAAAACACAACTGCTTAAACTCACCATTAAAAACTTTAAAGATAAAGCCACTCTCATTAGCAAAGAATTCGATCGTTCAGGTTATGAACTAATGTCTTTATCGATCGATAACAACTTCGTCAGACCGATGCCAATGATGGAACGCGCTAATTTAATGTCATCAGATATGCGTATGAAGGGTGCGCCAGCAGCACTTGAAGCAGGTAATAATGAAATTACGGTTACAGTCAGAGGCAGTATTCAGCTAAGTAAATAACGCATAGCGCCTAAACATCGCCAGAAAATTCTGGCGATGTTTACTTCAAAAATAACGAATAGGCAGGGTTATTGGTTTCTTCCCAGAAAACATAACCTAGGGTATCAAGAAAGACCTGAAATTCTGAGTTAAATTCTTCCGCTACTTGAATACCGACTAACACCCGACCATATGCCGCGCCATGGTTACGGTAGTGAAATAAACTGATATTCCAACGCTGGCCAATTCGCGTTAAAAATCGCAGCAAGGCACCCGGGCGTTCTGGAAATTCAAAGCGGAATAAACGTTCATTATCCACCTGAGGTGCGTGACCACCAACCATGTAACGAACGTGCAATTTTGCTGCTTCATTATCCGTAAAGTCGACCCAGTTATATTCAGCGTCATCCAATTGTTTAAAGAGCTGTTGTCGCTCTTCTTCCTTCCCATTCATTCGAACGCCAACAAACACTTGAGCCTGCTGATTATCAGCAAAACGATAATTGAATTCAGTAATGCCTCGATCACCTAACATTTTACAAAAACGCTGAAAACTTCCCGGCTGTTCAGGAATAGTGGTCGCAAATAACACTTCGCGACGCTCACCAATTTCAGCTCGTTCCGCAATATGTCTGAGGCGATCAAAGTTTACGTTCGCCCCGCTATTTATAGTGATGATGTGTTCGTCATGTAGGTCATGAGTGGCCAAATATTTCTTGATACCAGCCACACCTAGAGCACCTGATGGTTCTGCAATAGAACGTGTTTCCTGGAAAATATCCACAATTGCGGCACACAGTTCATCACTATCCACGGTAACGACTTCATCAACCGTTTCACGGCAAATTCGAAAGGGTTCTATACCGACTTGCTTTACCGCCGTGCCGTCTGCAAATAAGCCTACTTGGTCCAATGAAACGCGTTCATCGGCTTCAAGTGCTGCTTTAAGGCTAGCCGCATCAGCAGGTTCAACAGCAATGATTTTTATCTCAGGCCAAAAGGCCTTGATATACGCAGACACACCAGAAATGAGCCCACCACCACCCACAGGGATAAAAATAGAATGAATCGCGCCCGGGTGTTGGCGAATAATCTCCATTGCGATGGTGCCTTGACCAGCAATGACCTCAGGATCGTCATAAGGATGAATATAGGTTCGGCCATCTTTTTCAGCCACACCTTGAGCATAACTGCTAGCATCATCATAGCTGTTACCGTGCAGACATACTTCTGCTCCCAGCGCTCTCACCGCCTCAACTTTAATTGGTGGCGTGGTTTTGGGCATAACAATAAGTGCATGAACATCCATCTTACTGGCGGCTAAAGCCACACCTTGCGCATGATTACCTGCGGAGGCACAAATAACACCACGCTGACGTTCATCCTCTGATAACTGACTCATCCGATTGTAAGCACCGCGAAGTTTGAATGAGAACACCGGCTGCAAATCTTCTCGTTTTAGAAAAATAGTGTTCCCTAAACGTTTAGATAGACGCGACATCACGTCTAATGGCGTTTCGTCCGCCACATCATATACTCGTGCTTTAAGAATTTTTTCTACGTATCCGGTTAGCATTACAGCCCAAATCAATCAGTTATCAATCAAGAAGATGCTTATTGAGTGTTTACCGAAGTCGTTTGAACTCAATAGCAAACGCTTACGTTACCATTGACCGCTATTTATCTCTATAATTGCGCAGATAATTTTTACCTGATTCAAAATAAAGGAAGCTGAATATGAATGCTGATGAAATGAAAAAACAAGCCGCTTGGGCTGCATTGGAATACATCAAAGGTGATGGCATCGTTGGTGTTGGCACCGGCTCAACGGTCAATCACTTCATTGATGCGCTTGCAACTATCAAAGATCGTATCGAAGGTGCGGTATCAAGTTCAGAAGCATCAACAGCAAAACTAGAAGCGAATGGCATTAAAGTATTTGATCTAAACGACTGTAATGAAATTGAAGTCTACGTGGATGGTGCTGACGAATCGAATAGCCTCTTAGAACTTATCAAAGGTGGTGGTGGTGCGTTAACACGTGAGAAGATCATTGCAGCTGCCAGTAAGCAATTTGTGTGTATTGCTGATGCATCAAAATTAGTTGATATTTTAGGAAAGTTTCCACTGCCTGTTGAAGTCATACCTATGGCACGTAGCTATGTCGCTCGTGAAATTGTGAAGTTGGGCGGACAACCTGTATATCGTGAAGGTGTCATCACTGATAATGGTAACGTCATTCTCGATGTGCATGGCTTAGAAATCATGGAACCCATTAAATTAGAAAAAACATTGAACGATAGCGTTGGCGTAGTGACCAATGGTTTGTTTGCAATGCGTCCTGCAGATGTTTTACTACTGGGTTCACCAGAAGGCACAAAAACTGTTTTAGCGAAGTAATTATCCAAACTGATCCTGCAGCGCAGGATCAGTTTTCTATCCCTTTGTAATTGGCGACATTATGTTCAGACCGCTCAGTATCTATATTGGCACTCGATACACTCGCGCCAAACGTCGTAACCATTTTATTTCCTTTATCTCATTAACGTCCATGCTTGGTGTTGCTCTTGGTGTGGCGGCACTTATAACAGTGCTATCGGTAATGAATGGTTTCGAAAAAGAATTAAAAGATCGTATTTTAGGTATGACATCTCATGCCTTTGTGACAGGCGAAGACGGCTCATTATCCGACTGGCAAAGCTTACAGGATCGTCTAAAAAATGATCCTGACGTCATCGACTCAGCTCCTTTCGTTGAGGGTCAAGCCATGTTAAGTCAGGGTAGTCGTGTTCGTGGCACATTAGTACGTGGTATTAATGTTAAACAAGAACAGACCGTATCTGATATTGGTTCTAAAATCGTTCAAGGACAGCTGGCCTCATTAACCGACGGCAGCTTTGGCATTATTCTCGGTAAAGATCTTGCGATGGCAATGGGTGTCACAAAGGGGGATAAAATTACTATGATTACCCCACATGTCAGCCCCACTCCAGCAGGTGTAATACCTCGCTTAAAACGACTTACTGTTGTCGGTATTTTTGAAATTGGCATGTACGAATATGACAGTGCTTTAGCCATCATGAATATCAATGATGCCGCCAAATTATTCAAGATCCCGGGCAAAGTAACGGGGCTTAGACTGAAATTTGATGATGTGTTTAAAGCGCCTCAGTTACTGCGGAATGTTATGCAGCAATTACCTGTCACTTACCGTGGTGCTGATTGGACATATCAACACGCCAACTTTTTTAGAGCCTTAAAAACAGAAAAAACCGTGATGTTTGTAATTTTGATGTTAATCGTCGCCGTAGCGGCATTTAATATCGTTTCGACGCTAATTATGATGGTGACGGATAAACAAGCCGACATCGCCATTTTAAAAACCCTTGGTATGACACCTGGCAGCATTATGGGGATTTTCATTGTTCAAGGCACCCTAATCGGGCTTATTGGCACCGCGATTGGTGTTGTTGGTGGCGTTGCACTGGCTTTGAATGTGGAGAATTTGATTGGTGGTTTAGAAAAACTGCTCGGTTATCAATTCCTACCTGCTGATGTCTACTACATAAGCAGTCTCCCTTCACAATTAGACTGGAGTGATGTTTCCGTCATTGCCAGTACGGCGTTTGTTTTATCTATTCTATCTACGCTCTACCCTTCTTGGCGTGCAGCTCAAATCAAACCCGCTGAGGCACTTCGTTATGACTAATACTCCTGTTCTTTCAGCAACAAATGTAAGTAAATCGTTTAACGATGGGACATTGCAGACCGATGTACTCAAGGGCATTGATTTAACAGTAAATCGTGCAGACAAATTGGCGATTGTAGGTAGCTCAGGATCCGGGAAAAGTACACTGCTACATATTCTTGGCGGTCTGGACTCCCCTTCTGAGGGACAGGTACTCATCCAAGGAAACGACATTCATGCGATGAAAACCAAAGCAGCGAGTCGCTTACGCAATCAACAGCTGGGCTTTGTGTATCAATTTCATCATCTTTTGCCCGAGTTTAGCGCAGTAGAGAATGTTGCTATGCCTTTAGTGATTGGTGGAACGGCCCCCATGTTAGCCAAACAGCAAGCACAGCAGCTATTGGAAAAAGTGGGTCTAGGACATCGTTTTGAGCATAAACCGAGTGAATTATCGGGCGGCGAACGTCAACGTGCGGCCCTAGCAAGAGCCTTAATTACCGAGCCAGCCTGTTTATTAGCTGATGAGCCAACCGGGAACTTGGACCAAAAAACGGCACAAAGTATCTTTGACCTGATTCTACAGTTAAATGAAGATATGGGCACAGCACTAGTGATTGTCACTCATGATAAAGAGCTTGCTGCAAAAATGAGTCGGCAAATGACCTTAGTGGATGGTGAATTTGTATTAGGGGCCTGATTTTTTACGGCGTTGGCGCTGCATCCAATTATATATCACGACAAGACGCCAGCCAATCCTGACAGTAATAATACCAATAATGGCAGCGACTAAGCCCGATAGTGTGCAACCAATTAAAAGCGGTTGCCAAATCGATAAAAATTCCTGACTCAACCATTCCCAAGATAAGCTAAACCCTATCGGCGCCATCGGCTCATTCAGTACCCATGCGCCTAATTTGTAGGCATAGAAAAAAATCGGCGCCATGGTTAAAGGGTTAGTTATCCAGACAAACATGGAAGCAACAGGTAGGTTGACTCGAAATAGAATGGCTAAGGCAGCAGCCACAAACATCTGGCCAGGGATGGGCATAAAACCGACAAATAACCCCAGTGCAACAGCACCAGCCACCGACCGACGATTGGTATGCCAGAGGCGAGGTTCCGCAAGTCTTTGACCAAACTTCCGAAGATGGGGATGCTCGCGCATCTTGCTGTTATCTGGCATGATGCGCTTGAGGAATTTACGAGGCATGGAGTCTCAGTAAGCTGCTAAGTCGGCCGTCATTATAGGGATATATGAATAAATCTGCCATTGCATTTTTACTTGGCTGTCTGCTCTGTCTGCAACTTTATAATATGCAGATGATCATATGGCCAGCATTTGTGGGAATCCTACTCACTTTATGGTTCAAAAAATATAGCCTACTGGCCTTTTCTATTGGCCTATTCTGGGCTGCCACCTTTAGTTATGTTCAACTTTCGGACCGTTTTGCAGCTGACAAACAGACTAAACAGTGGAACATACAGGGGCAAATAAGTTCCATCCCGGAACGAGATGGTCAGGTATTGAAGTTTATCTTTACTCCTTTTACCAATCACTTACCCAGTAAAATTCGTTTGAGTTGGTATTATCCACCAGATGAAATACCTCATGCCGGGGAAATATGGGCATTAACCGTCAAGCTTAGACGGCCAAGAGGGATGAGTAATCCTGGTGGCTTTGATTATGAAAAATGGCTTTTTATAGAACAAATTGGCGCAACTGGTTACGTCAAAAAAAGTCCCCATAATCAAAAACTGCAAGAATCGAGTCACTGGAACATTCATCATTGGCGTGAGCATATCCAACAGCAGATCAACTCACATTTATCAACAAGTCCGGAGCGTAATCTGATATTGGGTTTGTCCATTGGATTACGAGATCATATTACCAACGAGCAATGGGAGATATTAAGAAACACCGGAACTAGTCATTTATTGGCCATTTCTGGCCTGCATATAGGCCTTGCTGCCGCTATTGGATTTTTTTTGTTTCGTTTTGGCTGGCGATATATAGGAATTGAACAAACTACAATCTCAGCTCATCAGCTTGCAGCAATTGCAGGCGGATTGTTTGCACTGTTTTATGCCTGTTTGGCTGGACTTTCGATTCCAACTCAGCGTGCCGTAATTATGGTGTTTGCCGTGATGTTTGCGCTCTTCATAAAGCGCCCCTTGTTTCCTGCTAATTTATTAGCGCTCAGTGCTGTGTTGATCTTGCTGATCAATCCACTCGCTATATTAACGGCTGGTTTCTGGCTATCATTTGCGGCTGTATGCTTAATTATGTTGACCTGTAGCCAGCGATATCCCGCCTATAGGTATCCTTGGTTACGAATTCATCTTCTAATTGCAATTGGCCTAATTCCACTACTATTGGTATTTTTTAATCAGGTATCCGTGATCTCCCCCATTGCTAATCTGATCGCCGTGCCCGTTGTCAGTATTCTGATTGTGCCCCTCATATTGTTAGGAATGGTGTTACTTCCTATCAGCACTCAATTAGCTCAGTTCGTATTGTCGTCGAGTGATCTTTTACTGAGCTGGCTCTGGCAATTGTTAACCTTCCTCAGCAATTTACCTCTATCCAATCTAACCATCCCCACATTAACGCTTACTCAGACTGTAGGACTTAGCGTTATCGTCTTTCTGTTGTTGATACCGCGAGGCTTTCCGCATAAGCGCCTAGGCTTATTACTTATATTACCGTTATTTTTTAGTTCAACTAACAGACCAAATCCAGGTGAATTTTATCTATCAATGCTTGATGTAGGTCAGGGATTGGCGGTGGTGATTGAAACACACTCTCATGTTTTGGTTTATGACACAGGCCCTAGATTTAATGACAGCTTCAATACCGGTGATGCTGTAGTCGCACCTTATCTGAATAGCCGACATAGAGATCACATTGATAAAATCATTATTAGTCATACTGATAATGACCATATCGGTGGTTTAGGTGGTCTTACTAAAAATCTGTCATATGCAGAATTGCTCAGTAATGACGACATTAATAACTTCGACAATAATCACTGTCAGGCTGGGCAGCAATGGCTGTGGGATGAGGTCAGTTTTAAGATTTTAGCGCCTTTCAGTGAATCGTTTGGCAGTCGAAATAACCGCTCCTGCGTTTTATCCATTAAAGGAAAGAGTCGATCAGCCTTATTACCGGGGGATATAGAACGTAATACTGAACAGGCTTTAGTGTCACGATATGGTTCATCACTAAAATCTGATATTTTAGCCGTGCCCCATCATGGCAGTAAAACATCTTCAAGTAATGTCTTTCTTAATGCAGTTAATCCAAGATACAGCCTATTTTCTGTGGGTTATCGTAATCGCTATCATTTTCCCAATACCGTTATTTTTAAGCGCTATCAAGATAAAGACATAGTGACCTATAGAACAGATCATGACGGAGCCATTTTGTTCACTGATAAAGACCGCCCCACTCTATGGCGACAGCAATCATCAAAGTTTTGGACAGACAAAACTACTGAGTAAATGAATTTTCACGTATCATGAGCCCTGTTTTTCATCTAAACATCAGAGACTGAATTATCATGCTGGAATTGTTTAAAGCAGGCGGATGGTTAATGACCCCGCTGTTTATCTGCTCAGTCATTGCTATTGCTATTATCGCTGAGCGATTTTGGAGTTTACAAAAAAAGCGCATTGCGCCCAGAGAGCTCATCACACAAATCTGGCAATGGCTAAAGTTTAATCAAGTTGATGAACATCGTATAAAAGCCTTACAAGCAAATTCTCCACTTGGACAAATCCTTGCTGCGGGTTTGACGAATCGCAACAGCCCCCGCGAGATTACGAAAGAAAGTATTGAAGATATTGGTCGTCACGTGACATTGGCACTTGAGCGTAATTTAAACACTCTCGGCACAATTGCGGCTATTTCTCCACTACTGGGCCTATTAGGTACCGTTCTTGGCATGATCAAAGTATTTACGGTCATCACCACGCAAGGCGTAGGTAATCCAGAAGTACTTGCTGGCGGTATTTCTGAAGCACTAATTACAACGGCAACTGGCCTTGTTGTCGCTATACCTAGTCTAATTTTCTATCGTTATTTCCGTGGGAAAATCAATGTACTAGTGGTTGATATGGAAGAGCAAGCCATGCAATTGATTGAAATTTTGCATGGTGAACGTCAGTTTGATCCGGATGAGGAAGTAAGACGTGAATCTGTCACCAAAACGATCTGAGGACCCTGATGTCAATTTGACACCAATGATTGACGTCGTTTTTTTATTATTATTATTCTTCATGGTTTCAACTAGCTTTATCCGTGAGAGCTCGATGAAAGTTGACCTACCTGAGGCTACAGGACAAGCGGTGGCTGAGTCAGACAAACCGATTGATATTGTTATTGAAGCTGATGGCACTATATCAATTAACGATAAAACACTTTCTTCAATCACGGCAGCAAATCTAAGTGAGCGCCTGAAAGAGGCAGCAGGTTCTCAAGCCGATCCTCAAATTATCATTAGTGCCGATGCAAAGGCTGAATATCAACTCATCGTAACGGCTATGGACAGTGCTCAACAGCTTGGATATACCCGTCTTACTCTCGCTACACGCCAAACAACAGAAAAATGACTACACACCCACCGGTAACACTTACCGCAAAACAGCTTTATCTTCGACTACTCACCTACGTAAAACCCTACTGGTTTGCGTTTGCAGCAACTATCTTGGCCATGGTGGTATTTGCAGGGACAGAAACAGGCATGGCAGCCTTGATGAAGCCGTTAATGGATGGGAGTTTTGTCGAACGCGACCCTGATACCATCAAACTCATTCCATTATTATTGATTGGTTTATTTCTCATACGAGGTGTGTCGAGTTTTTTCACCACCTATGGACTAGGTTGGGTTGCCAGAAATGTGATCCGTCAATTACGTGAAGAGATGTTTCAACGTCTAATCACGCTGCCTTCCAGCTTTTTTGATCGCAGCGCGTCTGGGCAATTGATGTCAAAAGTACTCTATGATGTCGAACAAGTAGCCAGTGCCGCAACAGATGCCGTGTTAACGGTAATTCGTGACACCCTTACTATTATTGGCTTATTAGCATGGATGATTTATCTGAATGGTTTCTTGTCACTAATTATTCTCGTCACCGTCCCTTTCATCGCTATTTTAGTGTTTCAAATTAGCCGTCGGTTTCGTCGTTTAAGTAAAAACATTCAAACCTCGATGGGTGATGTCAGCCACGTTTGCAGTGAAATTATCGAAGGTCATCGCGAAGTTAAAACCTTCGGCAGCCAAGAGTTTGAAGGTAAACGCTTCGATAAAATCAATAAGATGAACCGTAATCAGCAGATGAAAAAAATTACGACCGAAGCCATCAGTCAGCCCATTATCCAAATGATTACGGTTTTTGGCTTAGCGATCGTCATTTATTTAGCCACCATACCTGACGTCTTGGCCACTATAACGGTGGGTAGTTTTATCTCATTCGTGACAGCAATGTTCATGATTTTGACACCGTTAAAACGTCTTACCAAGGTGAATTCAAAACTTCAGGCTGGGATTGCTGCTGCTGAAAGTGTATTCAATCTGTTAGATGAAGAAGTGGAAATGGATACGGGGCACCTGAGTTTGTCACGAGCTAAAGGCCACATCGAATACAAAAATGTGAGCTTCAGTTATGACGATAATAATGGCAATGTTTTGGAGAACATTTCGATTGAAATACAACCTGGACAAACTATTGCTTTCGTTGGTCACTCAGGTAGTGGCAAGACCACCTTAGTAGGCTTACTAGCTCGCTTCTATAATATTGATCATGGCCAAATTTTGGTTGATGGTATCGATACAAAAACATTAAAGCTTACTGAGTTAAGACGCCAAATATCACTTGTTAATCAGCAAGTTGTCCTTTTCAATGACACCATCGCCAATAATATTAGTTATGGTCAGCAGTATATCTCCGAGTCCGATATTATTGCTGCTGCCAAATCTGCTCATGCTTGGGATTTTATTCAGCGTCTGCCAAATGGTTTACATACCGAGGTAGGTGAGAACGGTGTTTTATTATCTGGTGGTCAGCGTCAACGCTTAGCTATCGCACGAGCGCTATTACGTGATAGTCCGATTTTAATTCTCGATGAAGCCACATCGGCCCTTGATACTGAGGCCGAACGTCATATTCAGGCTGCGCTTGAAAACCTCATGCATCAACGGACAACCTTAGTGATTGCACACCGTCTATCAACCATCGAAAAAGCAGACAAAATTATTGTTATGCATAATGGTCGAATTCTTGAAACGGGCACACATGCTGAACTAATCGATAATGGTAGTCATTATGCAGATTTGCATCGTTTACAATTCCAAGAACAATGACGCTACCGATGAAATGGCTGACAGAAAGCTGGTATAAGCCATCTGCGATAAGATGGTTCCTTTGGCCTCTGAGCATCTTATATCGATTCATTACGTCCATCAGAAAGTACGCTTATCAACATGATATTTTGACTCGTTATAAAGTCAATTTGCCGGTTATCGTTGTTGGCAATATTAGTATTGGCGGCACGGGGAAAACCCCGTTTGTCATTTTCTTAGCGGAAAGTCTAAAACAGCTGGGTTACACGCCAGGCATCATCAGCCGTGGTTATGGTGGTCAAGCACCGCACTACCCATATGTCGTCGATGCTAACAGCCAGACAGCTTATGCCGGAGATGAACCTGTATTAATGGCTAAGCGAACACATTGTCCTGTCATTGTAGATCCAAATCGTAGTCAAGCAGCAGAGTATCTTGTCAGCAATACCTCATGCGATGTCATTATTTCAGATGACGGTTTACAACATTATGCCTTGGAAAGGGATATTGAAATTGTCATCGTTGATGGGAAACGTCGCTTTGGTAATAAAGCCTGCTTGCCATCAGGCCCGTTACGAGAGCCACTATCTCGGCTAAATGATGTCGATTTCATTGTGTTTAATACTGATGAAAAAAATCACGAAAACCATGTAATGCACTTGAAAGCCAATGAATGGCATAATCTAAAAGATAGCTCTATAAAACGTAGTAATAACGCATTTCAGTCTATCGAGGCCCATGCAGTAGCGGCTATTGGTAATCCCAAGCGTTTTTTTGATAGCTTAGCCAAACAAGGTATCATTGTGCATCCACACGCATTCGATGATCACCATCGTTACACGTCTAATGACCTCGACTTTTCGGATAACTTTCCTATACTCATGACAGAGAAAGATGCCGTAAAATGTCAGTCTTTTGCGTCAGATAACATGTGGTATTTACCTGTCTCCGCTGAGGTCTCACCTCAACTGTTTGATGCCATAGCTCAACAACTAAAGGAACACTCTCATGGATAATTCACTTCTTGAAATATTGGCCTGCCCCATTTGTAAGGGCAAACTCATTTATAAAAAGCCTGTTCAAGAATTAATGTGTAAACAATGCCGAGTGGCGTATCCGATTCATGATGACATTCCTGTCATGTTGGCTGAACAAGCACGTGAATTAAATAAGGATGAAGAGCTTTAAATGGGATTCAAAATAATTATTCCAGCACGTTTTGGCTCAAGCAGACTTCCTGGAAAGCCATTACTGGATATCGCAGGAAAACCGATGATTCAGCATGTGTTTGAGCGTGCATCTGAAAGTGATGCGACTGATATTATTATCGCCACAGATGATGACCGTATTGCAAAAGCAGCTGAAAAGTTCGGCGCCGATGTCTGCTATACCTCGGATACACACCGCTCTGGCACTGACCGTTTGGCTGAAGTTGTTCAGAAAAGGAATTTTTCAGAAGAAGACATTATCATCAATGTTCAAGGCGATGAGCCTTGCTTGCCAGCACTGCTAATCAACCAAGTTGCAGCTGATTTAGCACAGTTTAAACAAGCTGATATGGCCTCTCTGTTTAGTCGTATCAAACAAGAAAAACAAGTATTCGACCCTAATGTGGTCAAAGTGGTGATGGATTATCAGGGCTATGCTTTATATTTCAGTCGCGCACCAATACCATGGATGCGTGATCACTTTGACCAATCATCAGCCTTACCCCCTGAGTTACCTCATTACAGACACATTGGGCTCTACGGTTACCGGGCAGGATTTCTAAAACAGTATGCACAGTTATCACCATGCTTACTTGAAACAGAAGAATCGCTTGAACAACTTAGGGTACTTTTCCACGGGAAGAAAATACATATGTCCGAGGCACTCATAAATGCAGGACATGGAGTGGACACAGAAGCCGATTTAGTCGAGGTCAGACGCCTGTTGACTCAATAAGTCTGCTAGACCAGCGGCAATCAGTTCAGCATGAAGG
>DRHY01000162.1 GCA_011052985.1 Methylophaga thalassica | reverse complement strand
GAATTTTTTGCCACGAATGCGGACTCGACATTACCAACAGAGCTTGGTGAGGTGATGGGTAACGGAGGCGTGTTAGCCGCATTAGAGTTTGTAACCGGTGTTGCGCCAAAGTCGATAGGAAAGCCTGAGCCAATTTTGTATCAACAAGCACTTCAGTTATTGGAATGTGATGCTGAGTCTACGATCGCTATTGGCGATAGACTCAACACAGATATTCTTGGTGCGGTTAATGCCCGGATGAAAAGTATCTTGTTGCTGACAGGCGTTTCTTCACGCGAGGACATTGATGACGTTGACTATGCCCCGACTTGGGTACTGGATGACTTACCAGCTTTGACCGAGGCTTTACGTTCAGCATAGAAATTACTCAAAGGAGAGGGAATGAAAAAAATAATCAATGATGTCGATACACTTCTTGACGAGAGCCTGAGTGGTTTTGCAAAAGCTCATGCTGATATTGTCAATGTCAATTATCAACCCACTTTTGTGTACCGTCGAGAAAATAAGATGGATAAGGTGGTCATCATTTCTGGTGGCGGTTCTGGGCATGAGCCTCTTCATACCGGTTTTGTAGGAGAAGGCATGTTGGATGCGGCGTGTCCCGGTCAGATATTTACATCACCATCACCAGATCAGATGTTAATGGCTGCTCAGCAACTTAATTCTGATAAAGGTGTTTTATTTATCGTGAAGAACTACGCTGGCGACGTGATGAATTTTGAAATTGCTTCAGAGATGCTGGATTGTGAATGCGAAACAGTGCTGGTAGCAGATGATGTTGCTTTAGCAAAAGATCACAGTACTGGGCGACGAGGAGTCGCAGGAACCCTAATTGTTGAAAAAATAGTTGGAGCGCTCGCAGAGTCTGGCGCTAGTCTGGCTGAGTGCAAGGCGATTGGCGATAAGGTGGCTAGTTCAACAGCTTCAATGGGAGTGGCATTAAGCAGTTGTACCGTGCCTGCTCAGGGTGTGGCTACATTCGAACTTGCTGACGATGAAATGGAAGTCGGTGTTGGTATTCACGGTGAGCGAGGTCGTGAGTTAATGACATTATCCTCAGCCGATGAGATTGTGACACTGTTAGCAAAGGCGATCGATGATGACTTAAAGTTATCTAATGGTCAGCAGATTTTGCTCCATATTAATGGATTTGGCGCGACACCAATGCTGGAACTATATCTCGTGTATGACATTGCTGAACGTTTTCTTTCTGAGAAGGGAGTTCATGTGACACGTTCATTAGTAGGAAATTACACGACATCACTAGAAATGGCTGGCTGTTCAATTACAGTGACTAAGCTTGATGATGAGTTAACTCGTTTATGGGATGCGCCTGTTCATACAGCATCATTGCGCTGGGGAGTGTAGTTAGTTTTTTAGAATGTCAGCAATCGTACACAACATGAGCTGCGAGGTGCGTGCTCCGGCATCGATATGACCGCGGGCACGTTCCCCAAGAAATGAGGCGCGACCTTTCGTGGCCAACATATCTTCAGTTGAAAGCATGCCTTTTGTCGCAGCTTGCTTCATATTCTCTAGTAATACTTCTTTATCAGATTGATTTGTTAGATCATTACGTAAACTTGTGACGGCGGGAATAAGACTGTCTAACATGGTTTTTTCACCGACATCCGCTTTACCTCGTTGTTTGATTGAGTCAACACCAATGGCAAATAGCTCAATCGCTCCTCCCATATTCATTTCTTGTTCTTTAGCGGCTTTGCCCATGCTGACAAACATCGAACCGAATAGTGAGCCAGATGCACCGCCCATTGTTGACATTAATGTCATGCCAATCTTTGAAAAAGCGTTAGACCAGTTCATTTCAATCAATTCGTCATTGAGTGCTTCAAGTGCTGTTATGCCGCGTAACAAATTACTGACATGATCTCCATCACCGATAGCCCGGTCGAGTGCGGCAACCTCAGCCTCATTGGCGAGGATATCCAATTTAATGGCTTTAAATATAGTGGGGAGAACATTTGTATCTAACATCGATTTATTTCAATAATCAAAAGAAACAAACTAATCGAATAGTCTTGTCATGGTCAACACTATTCTTTCAATAATGAAAATTCAGAATGCGAAAATTCATGTTGAAGGAGGAAGAGGATGAATCGGAGGGATAATATCTGAATTAAGTAATAATCGGCCATAGACGACGCCACGAGAAGTAATCATCTTATCTGCGATCTCATGTAGGCGATCAGCAGGCCCTTGGATTAGAATAATTGACAGCGTATTCGTATGGGTTAGGTTTACATTCAGACTACTAATGACCTCATCTAGGTACTCAAACTGTAAATCATGTAACCGTTTTTGCAGGCCTGCAACAGAATGATCATAGACAAGGTTAACTGTGCCCGTCATAACGGTATTGCCCTGTTTTGCCCGATACTCATTTATTTGTAAATTAATCATGTCACAAATTGCTTGGGAGCGGCTTTCGAAACCTCGCTGGTTGACCATCTTGTCCAGTCCATCCAGAAGACTTTCAGGTAACGAAATACTGATACGACTGACTTTTTCCTTACTCATAATTTTTCTCACTCAACTTTGAGCAAACTCAACCCAATAAAGACAAACCTTGTTTGTGGAAAGCATCGTCTCTTTATTTTGTCGAAACGATGCTTTTCCTAGTCTATGCCAGAAATTTCTAGAATAAGTGACTGTAGCGTTCTAATTCCCAAGCACTAACGACAGTGTGATATTCATTCCATTCTGCTTGTTTGTAACGAATAAATTCAGCACGCAACTCAGAACCCAATACTTCTTCAACAAATGGATCTGCTGCAAAGGCTTGGATTGCTTCGTCTAATGTTCGAGGTAAAAACTGGATGCCAAGATTTTCACGTTCCTCATCACTCAGCGCATACAGATTAGCTTCCTGTGGTTTACCTGGATCTAGGCCCTCTTTGATGCCTTCCAAACCAGCAGCTAAAACTAACGCGGCAGCTAAGTATGGATTAACCGCACCATCGGCATTACGTGATTCACAACGACCGCCACCCATTGGCACACGCACTGAGTTGGTACGGTTAATCCATACTTAGCTGCCGCGTTAGTTTTAGCTGCTGGTTTGGAAGGCATCAAAGAGGGCCTAGATCCAGGT
>DRHY01000161.1 GCA_011052985.1 Methylophaga thalassica | reverse complement strand
GCAGCGTGATCTTGCGTTGAAAAAATATTACATGATGACCAGCGTACTTCTGCACCTAACTCAACCAATGTTTCAATGAGTACAGCGGTTTGAATAGTCATATGTAAACAACCTGCAATACGTGCACCTGCAAGTGGATTTTGGCCTGCATATTCTTCACGAAGTGCCATTAGTCCTGGCATTTCACTTTCAGCAATTTTAATTTCTTGGTGGCCCCATTTCGCAAGTGAAATATCAGCTACTTTATAATCAGGAGTGAGGTTTTGTATTGGTGATTCCATGAGTGTTTCCTTAATTCGTTTATAGACCAGCGGCGTCGCGAAGAACGTCTGCCATATTGGTTTTTTCCCAACTAAAGTCCGCATCTTCACGGCCAAAATGGCCATATGCAGCTGTCGGTTGATAAATAGGTTTAACTAGATCAAGCATTTTGATGAGGCCAACTGGACGTAGGTCAAAATGTTCTCTGACCAATGCCTCAAGTTTATCTTGGGCAATTTTGCCAGTACCAAATGTTTCTACACTAATGGAAGTTGGGTCTGCGACACCAATGGCGTAAGAGACTTGAATCTCACAGCGATCGGCTAATCCTGCAGCCACGATGTTTTTAGCGACATAACGACCAGCATAAGCAGCACTACGATCAACTTTTGATGGATCTTTACCAGAAAACGCACCACCACCATGGCGAGCCATACCGCCGTAGGTGTCTACAATGATCTTACGCCCTGTTAATCCACAGTCACCTACAGGACCGCCAATGATAAATTGGCCTGTTGGATTAATGTGAATGTTTGTTTTTGCCGATAACCACTCTGCTGGTAAAACCGGTTTAATAATCGTTTCCATAACCGCTTCATGAAGATCTTTTTGGCTGATCTCAGGATTGTGCTGAGTGGATAAAACGATAGCGTCGATTCCGACTGGTTTTCCGTCTTCGTAGATGAACGTTACTTGGCTTTTCGCATCAGGTCGTAACCAGCTAAGCTCACCATTTTTACGAACTTCTGCTTGACGCTTTACAAGACGATGCGCGTAAGTGATTGGCGCAGGCATTAACACATCGGTTTCGTTACTAGCGTAACCAAACATCAGGCCCTGATCACCAGCACCTTGATTCTCTTCAGTATCGCGGTCGACACCCATGGCGATATCGCCTGATTGTTTACCGATTAATGACATAACAGCACAGGTTTCTCCATCAAACCCTACTTCTGAGCTGTTGTAACCGATGTCAGTGATAGTTTTACGAACAACATGTTCTAAATCTACCCAAGCTGAAGTGCTAATCTCACCTGCTACGATGGCGGCACCAGTTTTGATTAATGTTTCACACGCAACACGAGCGTGTGGATCTTGGCGAAGGATTTCATCGAGAATTGCATCTGAAATCTGGTCAGCGACTTTGTCTGGATGGCCCTCAGACACGGATTCAGAAGTGAAGATTGTACGATTAGTCATGAATAACATGCCTCATTACATTAATTATTAATAATGAGTGTCGATTGATGGTTTGCTAATATGAGGCAAACTAGGTCACAACGCTCATTATTACTTAGTAGTGAATAATAATGAGCGCGGTTAAAATATATGTGAATAAGCCTAGCAGGACTAATCCTGTTGCAGCGCTCCTTATTCGAATAATGGATTTTAGTCCATTTTGCACAAAATAGACAAGGCCAAACCGAGATATATCCCTAATTTTACGAATAAATTTAGTTTTTAGGGCGCCGAGCCTAATCTATAGTCAAAGTATGACCATGCTTTTTCAGCCAAGTTCTAGCTTGTTGATAGTCTGGATAAAAATGAGTCACTAAGCCCCAAAACTGGCTGGAATGGTTATGGTGTTGAAGATGACATAGCTCATGAATAATTACATAGTCGATGATATCTACGGGTGCCATAATCAGTTTCCAGTTCAATTGAATGGCACCATTAATGGCACAACTTCCCCAACGGGCTTTATAACTTTTTATGGTCAGTGAGCGTGGAGAAAAATCAAGCTGTTTGCTAATGAGAGCAAAGCGGTCAGCTAAGTATTCATCAGCCTGTTGTCGGTACCAATTTGTAATCCACTTTGATAGTTGTAGATAGCTTGGCTCACTGACTTTGGTTTCCACAATCAGTGTTTGGTTTTCTAAATACACTTTGTTACGTTTAGCGAAGATAATGTTCAGTGGTAGCTTCTGATCTAAAAAACGAAACAGTTCACCATTGGTAAACTGTTTTTTTTCTGATGGCGTTTTATTCGCAAGCGTTTGCTGTATCCAGTGTTTTTTTTCTTGAATAAAGCGATTGGCAAGCGCCATCGGTAAGCGAGCCGGAATTCTAAGTAATACCTGATCATCACGAATTTGCAAAGCCATTGTTTTTCGCTTTTTACTGCGGATGACACTGATGGAGATATCATCAAGTTGGAGGCTTGTAGTTGTCTTAGTCATAGCAGAAAAGCAGATTTTTATTCCTTGATTTGCGAGAATAGTAGATTAATTAAAAACAGACGGCATTATGACATCTTTAAATTCATTCATTCACTCAAGAAAACTATCGATTGCTCCCATGCTTGACTGGACTGATCGTGACTGCCGTTATTTTCTGCGATTAATTTCCAAGCATGCCTTGTTGTATACCGAAATGGTGACAACGGGTGCCTTGATTCATGGTGATAGAGAGCGTTTCCTAGCACATGATCATGAAGAATCTCCCCTTGCTCTTCAGTTAGGTGGCTCTGACCCAAAAGCACTAGCAGAATGTGCGCGCATGGGAGAAGAGGCTGGCTATAGTGAGATTAATCTAAATGTCGGATGCCCGAGCGATCGAGTTCAGTCTGGTAGTTTTGGTGCTTGTTTAATGGCTGATCCCGAGCTGGTAGCAGAGAGTGTTGCTGCAATGAAAAATGCCGTCGCCATTCCCGTCACCGTGAAAACACGACTGGGTATTGACGAGCAGGACAGTTATGAATTTCTGAGTCATTTTATCAGTCAGGTGTCAGCCGCTGGGTGTGACTATTTTATTCTCCATGCGCGAAAAGCTTGGCTTAAGGGCCTAAGCCCAAAAGAGAATCGTGATGTGCCTCCTTTGGATTACCAGCGTGTCTATCAAATTAAACACGATTTTCCTCAGCTGCATATTGATATCAATGGTGGAATTCAAAGCTTAGATGAAGTCAAACAGCATTTAGAGCACGTTGATGGAGTAATGCTGGGCCGGGCTATTTATCACAACCCTTACATGCTGGCAGAAGCCGACGAACAAATTTTTGATGACAAGCGCGCTTTATTAAAACGCCATGAAGTTATTGAGGCGATGTTGCCATACATTGAGCAGCGTATGGCGCAAGGCCGTCCACTCAAATCAATCACTCGTCATTTACTCGGTCTCTTTCAAGGTCAACCAGGTGCACGCAAATGGCGACGTCATTTGAGTGAAAATGCCCACCTGAATGATGCTGGAATACACACATTAACGGATGCTTTAAAGCTGGTGGGCTAAGTTACTCAGTTTTAGCTTCGTATGCCTGTGCCTTTATTGAGCAAGTACATAGCAAAGCTAGTCAGTATTACAATCACAAGTAGAATAATGGCAAAAGCGGCTTCAATGGGGATGTCGGAAATACCCAACATACCGTACCTAAACGAATTGACCATGTATAAAATTGGATTTAACAAAGAGACGTTTTGCCAAAAATCAGGCAATAAATCAATAGAATAAAACACCCCGCCTAGATAGGTTAAGGGCGTCAGAATAAAGGTAGGAATAATCGATATCTCATCAAAGCTACGTGCATAAATAGCATTAATAAACCCACCTATGGCAAACAAAATAGCGCTTAAGACCACCATGCTTAAGGTGATGAAAATATGTTCGATAGGCAGATGAGTAAAAAATAATGAGACGAGGGTAACAATAACACCAACGCATAAACCTCTAGCAGTGCCTCCTGCTACATAACCTGCCAAAATCAAATAGTTGGGAATCGGTGCGACTATCAATTCTTCTATATGGTTTTGAAATTTAGCACTGAAAAAAGAGGAGGCTACGTTGGCATAGGCATTATTTATAACAGCCATCATAATAATGCCCGGCACAATGTATTCCATGTAGCTGAAGCCGCCCATTTCACCAATACGACTGCCAATGAGATTGCCAAAGATAATAAAATATAGCGTCATGGTGATCGCTGGTGGCAAGATGGTTTGGGGCCATATGCGGATAAAACGACGTATTTCACGTTTTAAGAGGGTGGAAAAAGCAACCCAGTGCTGTTGATGACGGCTTTGTTTACTCACAGTAGTTGCTCCGATGAGTCGACAAGCTTGAGAAAGAGTTCTTCTAAGCGATTTACTTTGTTTTTCATACTACTAACTTCAATCCCTTTTAGACTCAATTGTTCAAAGATAGCGTTAAGTGACTCGCCTCGGTTAATGTCAATTTCAAGTGTCGTGCTATCAACGATATGGCAAGTAAATCCATCTAATTCGAGATTGTTCGTAATTGGTGTCTTAAGGTCTAATACAAAGGTCTCTTTATCAAGGCGATTTAATAAGGATTTCATATCGGTATTTTCGATGATGTTTCCCTTATCAATAATGGCGATATTGCGACACAAGTTTTCTGCTTCTTCAAGATAGTGTGTCGTTAGAATAATGGTTGTTCCCTCAGCATTGATTTTCTTGAGAAATTCCCACATCGAGCGACGTAATTCAATATCTACACCAGCAGTAGGCTCATCCAAAATAAGAAGCTTTGGCTCATGTACTAACGCTCGCGCAATCATTAGACGGCGCTTCATGCCACCAGAAAGAGAGCGTGAGGCTGTATGTCTTTTTTCCCAAAGCCCCAATTGTTTGAGCAATTTATCTGCTCGGGGTTCTGCCTGTTTAGCTGGCATGCCATAATAACCTGCCTGAGAAATCAGAATACTTTTGACCTGCTCAAAGCCATTGAAATTAAACTCTTGTGGAACGAGACCTATATAGCTCTTAGCTAACTCAGCATCGTCGCTCAGATCAGTATCAAAAATCTGTATCGATCCATCTGATTTGGTTACAAGTGAGGTAACAATTCCTATAGTGGTCGACTTCCCAGCCCCATTTGGTCCGAGTAATGCAAAGAAGTCTCCTTGCTCAACATCAAGACTTATTCCTTTCAGGGCTTGGAAACCATTCCGGTAGGTTTTGCTTAAATTGTTGATGGATAGCGCTTTCACATTTTCTCTCGAGCGAGGATAAAAGAACGCTAGGTTATCATGCCAGCAATGAGATGAAAATTTGGATGCTACATCATGCGAAATAGTGCACCACAATCAATATCAGACCTTGAAAACCGATGTCAGTTATTAGCCGGTAAAACGCTTGGGCAGTTAGCGACTGAATTAAGCCTACCTGTCCCTGATAATTTGCTGACGAATAAAGGCTGGGTAGGGCAGTTATTAGAGCAGTATCTGGGCGCCGATGCAGGCAATCTGGCAGAGCCTGATTTCACAACACTTGATATTGAACTAAAGACCTTACCGCTCAATACCTTTGGTGAACCCAAAGAATCAACTTACGTTTGCACCGTTTCGCTTAAAGAACAAGCTCGTCTAACGTGGGAAAATTCTTGGGTAAAAAGAAAACTGGCTCATGTGCTTTGGGTGCCGATTGAATCTGATACGACTATTCCATTAGCCGAACGCTATGTTGGGCAAGCATGGCTTTGGCAGCCGACGAATGAGCAAGAAAAGTGTTTGAAGCAAGATTGGGAAGAATTGATGGATCGTCTGGCTTTTGGTGAACAAGCAGAGCTGACGGCTAGGGAAGGTCAATATTTACAAGTTCGACCCAAAGCCGCCAACAGTCGTGTTATGGCCAAGACCTCTAATAGTCAAGGAGATGACATCATGATGAATCCCCGCGGATTTTATTTAAGGACTGTTTTTACGAAGCAGTTACTCGCTGAGGCACAAAAATAGTGTTAATGTCTGCTCCTGCGATTATTGAAAAAAGTTTTTAGGAATGCATGTGAATCATATCTTGAACGCGCTTGTTGTCGATCAGTCAGCAGATTATTGTGAAAAATTACGTACAGTTTTAGCGTCAGCGGGATTTGACGTTGATGTTGCTCAATCAGGAAAAGAGGGCTTAAATAAAGCAGAAAAACAACGTTATCGACTTGTTTGTTGTTCTGATAATTTAACGGACTATGCCAGCAGTGAGTTTTGCAGTCAGCTGCGAGCCATTGGCGGATATGATTTCACTACGCTATTAGTTCTTACTGAGCAAGATAACTCCAAAATGTTGAAACAAGCTCTATTAGCGGGGGCAACGGATATTTTCACTAAGACAGATCTTAGCGAGATGGATACCTATCTTTGTCGACTCAGTCAACGAGAGACAAGACAGTTAACAGGCCGTGTTTTATTTATAGAGGATTCTCGTGTTCTACAGACGATCATCATCGATTTATTGACGGACATGGGTCTGGATGTTGATGCATACAATTATGCTGAAACTGCGTGGGATGCTTTTAAAGGTGGGGATTACGATTTAGTGATTACCGACATCATGCTAGAGGGCAGCATGAGTGGCATCACCTTAGTCAGAAAAATACGCCGTATGGAGTGTCATTTTAGTGATGTACCCATTATCGCCACCTCAGGTTTTGATAATGTCTCTCGTAAAATTGAGCTCTTCCATTTAGGTGTTAATGATTATGTGTCAAAGCCAATTATTCGTGAAGAGTTGCGTCAGCGAGTGTTTAACCACATCACTAGCTACCAGACAACACAAGAATTAAGAGCTCAGCAAAAGTCATTGCATAGCCTTGCCATGTTGGATGAAACAACAGGTCTGTTCAATCGTCATGCTTTACGCGAGTTTGCAGGTAAATATTTCAGTGAAGCGCAGCGCTTTAATCGCCCACTGACATTAGCCGTTATTGACATTGATCATATGAAACAAATTAATGAAAACAGTGGTTATGCCCAGGCGGATTTAATGCTTTCAGAGTTGGGGCTTTGGATGAAACGCCACGTCAGAGATGTAGATTTGATTGCTCGTTGGGCAGGAGATGAGCTTGTTTTACTACTTCCTGATTGCAGTATAGACGCTGCTGAAATAATGATGGAAAGAATGATTAGGCAGCTTAAGAAATTTAAACCTGCCAATATAGAGGTGACTTTCAGTATCGGTTTAGCCGAGCTTAGAGAGGGTAAGGACGATAACATGAATACCTTATTCGAATGCGCGGATAAGGCTATGTATCAAGCAAAAATGGCGGGGCGGAACTGTGTTAAGCAGTATCAAGAATCACAAGAAAATACCGACAAAGAGTAGGGTCACCCATATTTTTGTTGGAATTCTTTACAGCTCGTTTTATCAAGCATAAAAATACCATGACCACCATTTTCGACGTCGAGCCATGTAAAACCAATATCTGGCCATTTTTCATCAACAGCAAGGTCAGAATTACCGACTTCAACGACGATAAGCCCTTCATCTCTCAAATAGTCAGCTGCTTTCAGTAGTATTCTCTCTACCAGAGCCAGCCCATTATCTGCTGCTTCTAATGCTAATTCGGGTTCATGACGGTATTCATCTGGGAGTGATGCCATTTCACCAGCACCCACATAGGGTGGATTGCTAATGATTAAATCATACTGCTCATTAGCTGGAATAGACTGCCATATATCAGACTGAATTAACGTAAGTTGCTCTGATAAATCATACTTCTCAACATTGATAGTAGCGACTTCTAGTGCTTCTTCACTAATATCCGCAGCATCGACTTTTGCCTCACTAAATGCCATTGCTAGCGCGATTGCAATACAAGCACTGCCAGTACACATATCTAAAATATGTAATACATTCTCAGGAGCTGCAAGCCATGGTTGAAAGTCATCTGCAATGAGCTCTGCGAACGGAGAGCGAGGTATTAATACGCGCTCATCGACAAAAAATGGTAAACCTGCAAACCAAGCTTGATGTGTTAAATAAGGCAGTGGTATGCGCTTTTCTATCCGTTTTTCAATGAGTATTAATAAAACTCGCTTCTCATCTTGTGTCAGTACCGCATCGAGAAAAATATCCGGCAATGTGTCGACAGGAAGGTGTAAGGAGTTCAAGACAAGCTGTGATGCCTCATTGAAAGCATCTTCATTACCATGGCCATAAAACAATCCCGCTTCTTGGAAACGGGATGTCGTCCACCGCAGAAAATCACGAATGGAATTCAGTTGAGACTGCACTGCTAAGTAGTCAATCATTAGAGGGCTGTAATATCAACAAAGTGTCCAGCAATAGCAGCCGCTGCTGCCATCGCGGGACTTACTAAGTGTGTTCTACCACCTTGGCCTTGCCTACCCTCAAAGTTGCGGTTTGACGTTGATGCACAATGTTCACCAGCTTCTAATCTGTCGGCATTCATGGCTAAGCACATAGAACAACCTGGGTCACGCCACTCAAAGCCTGCATCGATAAATACTTTATCTAAACCTTCTTGCTCCGCTTGGAGTTTGACTAAGCCTGAACCCGGTACAATCATCGCTTGTTTTACAGTTGAGGCTACCTTGCCACCTTTGATGGCGCTAGCCGCTTCACGTAAATCTTCAATTCTTGAGTTGGTGCATGAGCCAATGAAAACGCGATCTAAGTATATATCCGTGATAGCTTGATTAGCTGATAGTCCCATGTATTTCAGTGCTTTTTCCATGCCGTTTCGTTTAACCGCATCAGTCTCTAATGCCGGATCAGGAATTGAATCACCAACAGAGACCACCATTTCGGGTGATGTACCCCATGTGACTTGCGGTTTGATATCCGCCGCATTTAATCTGACGACTTTATCAAAGTGAGCATTATCATCAGAGTGAAGTTCTCGCCATGCAGTTACAGCCATATCCCAATGTTCACCCTGTGGTGAGAAAGGACGGTTGCGTAAATAGTCGATGGTAGTGTTATCTACGGCGATCATGCCCGCCCTGGCGCCAGCTTCAATCGTCATATTACAGACTGTCATACGACCTTCCATACTTAGGTCTTGAATTGCCTCTCCAGCAAATTCGATGGCATAACCTGTTCCGCCGGCAGTGCCAATTTCTCCAATGATGGCGAGAACAATATCTTTAGCTGTGACTTCTTGGCTCACATGGCCATCAATGCGCACCTGCATATTTTTGGATTTACGTTGAATGAGACACTGTGTTGCCATGACATGTTCAACTTCTGAGGTACCAATGCCAAATGCCAAAGCACCAAAAGCACCATGAGTGGAAGTGTGAGAGTCACCACATACCACCGTCATTCCAGGTAGTGTTGCGCCTTGTTCCGGGCCAACAACGTGAACAATGCCCTGCCGCATATCAGTTAAGCCGAACTCTGTTATTCCAAATTCAACACAGTTATTGTCTAAGGTTTCGACTTGAAGTCGTGAGATAGGATCTGCAATTCCTTGTTCACGGTGAGAGGTTGGAACATTATGATCCGGAGTGGCTAAAATTGAATTCAAGCGATAGGGAAGTCGATTCGCTAAACGGAGACCTTCGAATGCTTGCGGTGACGTTACTTCATGGACTAGGTGACGATCTATATACAGAAGAGCGGTAGTACCATCTTCTTCAGACCGAACAATGTGTTGTTCCCATAACTTGTCATATAACGTTTTTGCAGACATAAACCTCAGAACCGATAGTTTGTTATAAATAGCCAATTATTATAACGCGTGTTCCAGTTATGTCCTATCTGATCTAGTGACAAAAAAAATGGGCAACTCGAAAGTTGCCCATTCTTTATGCTTTTGGAAAAAGTGATTATTCCATATTAGCGTGTCTGTATCGCATTTCTTCTTCTGGAATACCTTTCTCATGAATTAGATGAGAAACAATTGCTTCCAAGAAAATCAATGTCGATAATTCAAACATGGTTCCCATAGGCATGCCCTTAGTAGGTGCAAAGCTATCATCATTACCAATTTGAATTGTTTGATCCGCTAAATCACCAATCGTAGAGCTTGATTTTGAACAAATCAAAACCACTTTAGCGCCTTCAGATTTGGCTTTATTTGTAAATGAAACAAGTTGAGTTGTTTCACCTGAACCCGAGATAACGATTAATAAATCGCCTTCACGGATACTAGGTGTACTGATTTCACCTTGAACATAAACGGTATAACCACTATGCATCAATCTCATACCTAGGAAGTTACCAACCAGTTTTGAGCGACCTGCGCCTGTAATAAAGATGCGTTTGGCATCATCACACATTGAAACTAGCTTAGCTTCGTATGAATCATCGGTAGAACCAAGGATATTGGTGATTTTATTTAAGAGTAGATCACGATGCATTGTTTTTTTCCTTATGCTGCGTCAACTAAAGCACGCAATTCTTTAGCAGATTCTGCTGGAGAAGGAGCGCCGTAGATAGCTGCACCAACAACAACGATATCCGCACCAGCTTGAACTGTGCTTTGGATAGTGTCTTTATTAATACCACCAGCAACTGAGATTTTTACATCTAAGCCAAGGTCAGCAATTAATTTAAGATCAGCAAAAGGTGTTTGACCTGCTGCTTGTGCGTCAAGACCAGTGTGAACACCGATAATGTGCGCGCCTTTCGCTGCTGCTTCTTTAGCAACTGCTGCTTTATCTTCAACACCGATCAAATCGATTTGAGCTTCAGCATTGTTAGCGTTTGCTGCTTTGATAACACCTTGCATAGTTGCCATGTCAGAAGCACCTAAAACTGTAGTGATGTCACCACCAGCTTCAAAGAAAGGAGTTGCTTCGTATTCGCCAGCATCCATTGTTTTCAAGTCAACCAAGATTTTTTTGCTTGGGTGAGCTGCTTTCAATGCTTTAACCAATTTCAAACCATTGTATTTGATACAAGGTGTACCGATTTCAAGGATATCGACGTAAGGTGCTACTTGCTCAGCAAGTGCCATTGTTGCGTCAAAGTCCAGTGAGTCAAGAGCCATTTGGATTTCAGCCATGTTACATACTCCTAAATTGTTTTAAAAATTATTGTTATCACGCTTACATTTGCGAGCGCGACTAGATGCAGATTATGAAATCAAGTCAATTTTCAGTCATATCTGCGGCATTCTCGCCTGCTCATTATTGAGCAGGCTGAATACGTTGATAGCTAAGTCATTTAAAATGAATTAGCTTTCTAAGCTTGCTAAACGATCAGCAAGTAAACCTTCTAGTTTTTCTAGTGCTTTTGCAAAACCATCGATGCCTTCTGCCAATTTCTCAGTCGCCATACGATCTTCTTTGTGCATT
>DRHY01000160.1 GCA_011052985.1 Methylophaga thalassica | reverse complement strand
CTTATACAAGAAGCTAATGCAGGAAAACGAGGGCCAGTTACAGACGACGATCTACAATAAAAAAAGCCACCGAAAGGTGGCTTTTCATTTAATCATCTAATTTTTCGAATACCAAACAGGCATTTGTGCCACCAAAGCCAAAGCTATTAGACATCACGCTGTTAAGCCCTGCGTTATCAACACGCTCACGAACGATAGGCATATTTTCTGCCTCGGGATCAATGGTTTCAATATTGGCGGATGCTGCTATAAAGTCATTTTCCATCATTAATAGACTGTAAATCGCTTCTTGAACACCAGCGGCGCCGAGAGAATGTCCTGACAATGACTTTGTCGAGCCCACACTAGGGATATCACCATCAGCAAACGTCTTTTTAATTGCAGATAATTCAGCTAAATCCCCAACAGGAGTGCTTGTACCGTGGGCATTAATGTACTGCACCTTATTGCGTATAGTTGACATGGCTAATTGCATGCAACGCATTGCACCTTCGCCTGATGGTGCCACCATATCGTAACCATCAGATGTGGCCGCATAGCCTGTTAATTCAGCATAGATTTTTGCACCACGTGCTTTGGCATGTTCGTATTCTTCTAGTACTAAAACACCACCACCGCCAGCAATAACGAAACCATCACGATTGGCATCGTAAGCGCGGGATGCTTTTTCAGGTGTTTCATTGTATTTGGTTGACAAAGCACCCATCGCATCAAACAAAGAACTCATTGTCCAATGCTCTTCCTCACCGCCACCAGCGAATACGATGTCTTGTTTACCTAGTTGGATTTGTTCCATTGCCGTACCAATGCAGTGGGCGCTAGTAGCACAAGCCGAAGACATTGAATAGTTAACACCCTTTATTTTAAACGGTGTGGCTAAACATGCGGAGGTAGTACTACCCATGACTTGAGTAACGCGGTACGGTCCAATGCGCTTTAAGCCTTTTTCTCGCAGAATATCTGCCGCTTCAACTTGATTCGAGGATGACGCCCCACCCGATCCCATGATCAGGCCAGTCCGAATATCAGACACCTGCTCTTCGCTCAATCCGGCATCTTCAATGGCTTGTTGCATAGCAATGTAGCTGTATGCAGCCGCATCGCCCATAAAACGGAGTGTTTTACGATCAATATATTCTTTAAAATCAATATCAATGGTGCCTGCAACATGACTGCGAAAGCCCATGTCAGCATACTCTTGTTTGAATTTAATTCCAGAGCGCCCAAGTCTAAGTGACTCAGTCACTGTAGCGGCATCCAAACCTAGACAAGAGGTAATTCCTAATCCTGTAACAACAACACGTCTCATGGGTCAGCCTTAAAAATCTTCGGTTGATGTAAACAGACCAACGCGAAGATCTTTTGCTACATAGATTTCGCGTCCATCTACAGATACTGTGCCATCTGCTATGGCTAAAACCAGTTTTCGAGAAATGACTCGTTTAAGATCGATACGATAGGTCACTTTTTTAGCCGTGGGCAGAACCTGTCCAGTGAATTTTACTTCGCCAGAGCCTAATGCCCGACCTCTGCCAGGATTACCATCCCATGCTAAGAAAAAACCGACCAATTGCCACATTGCATCAAGCCCCAAACAGCCTGGCATTACTGGATCGCCGGGAAAGTGACAATCAAAAAACCACAAGTCGGGATTAATATCCAACTCAGCAATGATTTCGCCTTTTCCGTAGGCACCACCAGTATTAGCAATATGAGCTATGCGATCCATCATCAGCATATTGGGAACGGGTAATTGCGCATTGCCAGGACCAAACATCTCGCCTTGCCCACATTGCAATAATTCTTCGTATGTAAATGATGATTGCTTACTCATGAAATCTCTTATTTTATCCCTCTAATTGGGCTCAGTATGATAGCACGAACATTTCTGATTCAGAAAAATTGTCTGCGTACGTATTTATAAAAAAGCCACGCCGATCGACGTGGCTAATTACTTCAATAATGGTTGAATTACTGCTTTACTGCAACCGTTTGTGCCGCTTCGGGTACATTGACCTCCAGTCCTTCAAGCAGCATGCCCATACCATTCAAAATTCTATATATCGCATAATACTCATCGTATTGTGTATTGACCAGCGCTGTTTGAGCTCGAAATAGTTCATTTTCAGAGTCTAATAAATCGAGTAGCGTTCTCTGGCCTAAGCTAAATTGTTGTCTATAAGCATCACGTGATCTCAAACTCGATTCAACGTGCTGCTTACGATAAGACAATTGACTTTTTACTGTTTGCCAAGCATTCCATGACAGCCTGACAGACTCTTCAACTTGACGGTGAGTATTATTGCGTATTTCAGCAGCTTGGTTGATGAGATAGGCAGTTTCTTCTCTTCTAGCGGTATCCCGACCTCCATTCAACAGGTTGTAACGGAGTCTAAGCATCGCTGTGACATCTTTATCTGTGCCAACCTGACCGTCGATATTATGATCAGATCGTGCGCCAACTTCTAGGTGTAAATCTGGATAAAATGGGGCTTTAGCTGTGGCATGCTGAGCGCGAGCAGACTCAAGGTCAAAATTTGCATATTTCAATGTAGGGTGATTCTCTATAGCTATTGCGATAGCTTCATCTACATTAGATGGTAATAACTGATATGTGGACTCTGTTTGCTCAAGATATTCTGGCGCTTCTCCAACGACTCGGATAAAGGTTGTCTCGGCATCACGAAGATTACTTTCCACCTCCATCAAATTGGCTTCAGCCAATGCGAGACGACCTAAGCTTTGATCCATATCTGAACGACGACCTACTCCTCGATCGCTTCTAAGTACGATTTGATCATGTGTTCTTTGGTGAGCTTCTAAATTAGTTTGTGCAAACTCCACAATCATCTGTTGGCGTAATACATTTAGATAGGCTTGTACTGCCTCTAGCCCAGTATTTTCTGCTGCACTATAAACGGTGAGAGCTCTTGAGTTAGTTCGAAATTGCTGTCTTAGAACCTCATTTTTTGTTTCGTGACCATCAAATAACATTTGACGTAATTGTAAGCTGGCCTCATCTCTGTTTAAGCGTACTTCACCTCTGCCTGCATTTCGAGTAGTTGGGCTATCCGTCATTTCCCAACCGGTTCCAAGCGCTAAATCTAATGTTGGGTAGTAACCTGCCTTAGCTTGATCTATTTCTTTCGATACAGCTTGTCTTTCATTGATGGCAGCGAGTATATCTGGGTTGGATTTGATAGTGATATTGACAGCTTCTTTCAAAGTCTGTGCAGATGCATTATTAATAGCTAAAACTATTGGTAAACACATCAGTAACTGTCTATTTTTCATCTTCTCAAATCCTAAGTTGTTTTAACAGGCTAATTGAAATACCCTGCCCCAATTCATTCCATTGTTTTATCGAAAATATATGCTAATTGCCCCTCGAACACCGAGGTAAATCATTTTATATCTTACTTTATCGCATATCTCTAAAGAATATGGCCAAAGATAACCGGTCTGCTATGGCGAGTTTCTGAAAGATTGTGGTCAAATGCGCCTTAACCGTTCTTTCCGTAATATTCATTTTGTTCGCTATCATTTTATTGGTAGCCCCATGGCTCACTAAATCGGCCACTTCTAACTCTTTTTTCGATAACGATTCAATTTGACGCTGCTGTTCTTGTGATATTTTGGGCGCGTGTGTTAACGCATCAATCAACCCTGCAATAACATGCCTTTCAACCCAAACCTCGCCTCGTTTAATTAGATCTAGAGCAATTGCAAGCTTATCGTCTAATAGGTCTTCTTGAAAATACCCTCTAGCCCCCTGCTTCAGGACAGTCACTTGTTCCGCCACACTCAAGGGAGGCCCTAAGACCAATATTCGCGATTCTTGGTGGGTTATTTTAGTGAAGGATGAGAGCAGATCTTGATTCAACTGCAATAGACTGTAGTGACAAAGCACTATGTCTGGATGATTTTTCGCCAATGCTTCTTTCAATTGTTCAACACAAGTAAACGCCGTCACTTGATATTGCTCGTTAAGTAACTCTTTAACGTTTCTGAGCTGCTCATATGCAGGGCCTACGCAATAAAGCATATT
>DRHY01000159.1 GCA_011052985.1 Methylophaga thalassica | reverse complement strand
TAGCCACCGACTGCAATTGTTTACCGTCAAACTCGGTTAATGAGTTCACTAACCATTCATCCACACGATCGGTCAGTAGCAGTACTTCGATGCCTTTCTTACGGAAGACTTCCAAGTGCGGGCTGTTCTTCGCTGCAGCAAAGCTTTCGGCAGTGATGTAGTAGATTTTTTCTTGTTTGTCTTTCATGCGACCAACGTAGTCTTCAAGCGATACGTTTTGGTCTGTTGTGCCTGACTCTGTTGAGGCAAAGCGCATTAATTTTGCCAAAGTGTCTTTGTTAGCAAAGTCTTCGCCTGGGCCTTCTTTGATGACTTGACCAAATTCTTCCCAGAATTGAGCGTATTGCTCAGGGTCGTTTTTAGCCATTTTGCTGACTTCGCTGAGCACTTTTTTCACTGAAGCTGCACGAATGGTGTCAATGGTCTTACTGCTTTGTAAAATTTCACGTGACACGTTCAATGGCAAATCATTGGTATCGATTACACCGCGAATGAATCGCAGGTAACGTGGCATTAATTGCTCACTTTCTTCCATGATGAAGACACGTTTCACATACAGCTTGATGCCATGTGAACGTTCACGATCCCACAAATCAAACGGGGCTTTTGATGGGATGTATAACAGTGAAGTGTATTCGGTATTACCTTCTACTTTGTTATGGCTCCATGACATAGGATCTTGGTAGTCATGAGCGATTTGTTTGTAGAATTCTTTATATTCTTCATCTGAAATATCATTCTTAGATAAAGTCCAAAGTGCAGTAGCTTTGTTAATAGTTTCATCACCCTGCTCGGCTTCATCAATTTTACCGTCTTCATCTGGCATGACTTCTTTAGCCATCACGATAGGCAGATTAATGTGATCAGAGTATTTAGTAATGATATTGCGTAAGCGCCAGCCGTTAGCAAATTCTTCTTCACCTTCACGAAGGTGGAGCGTAATGCTCGTGCCGCGTTGGGCTTTGTCGACGGTTTCAATGGTGAATTCGCCCTCGCCAGCGGACTCCCATCTCACACCATGCTCAGCCCCCATGCCTGCACGACGTGTTTCCAGAGTCACTTTTTCAGCGACGATAAAGGCCGAGTAGAAACCAACACCAAACTGACCAATCAATTGTGAATCTTTGCTTTGGTCACCGGTCAGGCTATCAAAAAACTTACGTGTACCACTGCGAGCAATGGTACCGATGTTTTCGACCACTTCGTCACGTGTCATACCAATACCGTTGTCGGTAATAGTCACTGTTTTTTTGTCTTGGTCGAATTCAACTCGAATCTTTAATTCGGCATCATCTTCATAAAGTGCATCATCCGATAACGCTTCAAAGCGCAATTTGTCAGCAGCATCGGCTGCATTTGACACTAATTCACGCATAAAGATCTCTTTGTTTGAATACAAAGAGTGAATCATCAGACTCAATAATTGTTTGACTTCAGTTTGAAAACCTAGTGTTTCCTTTTGTGCATCAACGCTCATTGAAAAAATGCCTCCATCTGGCTGTTTGTTTGAACATGAACAAGCAAATGGGGACTGGTTGATTTAAAATCAAGAGCTAAAATGAATTCTTATTGATGACTTGGATTTTTCACACGAGCCACTCATAATGAATGTTCATCAAAAAGCCTTTTCACCGAACTGCTGCTCAGGATTGGACCTCATCATTCATGGCTAAAAACCAGTTACGTATTCTTACCTACAACTTGCATAAAGGCTTTAATACCAGCAATAGACAGTTCACCCTTCATCCGATGCGTGATGCTCTCATCCAGACGGATGCTGACATTATGTTGCTACAAGAGATTCAAGGTGAGCACAGCAAGCATGGTCTGACTCACGCCACCTGGCCTGAAGGTCTGCATTCGGAATTTTTAGCGAAAGATGTGTGGCCGCATCATGCGTATGGCAAAAATGCCGTCTACGAAGTGGGTCATCATGGTAATGCGATTTTGAGTAAATACCCGTTGATTCGCTGGGAGAACATCAATGTATCTCCGTTTGCATGGGCAAGTCGCAGTTTATTACATGGTGAAGTCGAGTTACCGTGGGCATCGGAACAACTGCACATTATATGTATTCATTTAGGCTTAACGGGTATCGAGCGACGTAAACAATTTAATTTGTTATGTGACCGCATACAGGAACATGTACCCAATAACGCCCCACTCGTTGTAGCAGGTGATTTTAATGACTGGAGGGGACAGGCTGAAAAACATTTAGCCCAGCGCTTAAATTTAAAAGAAGCCTATCGCACACTGCATAATCGCTATGCTCGTACCTTTCCATCCTGGCTGCCAATGTTGAAGATGGATCGCATTTATTATCGTGGGATGGAGCCAACGCTATGCGGTCGCCCACCGCATTCAGCCTGGAATCATCTTTCAGACCACGCCCCTCTCATCGCCTCCTTTGAGTTTTAAGTCGTACATGTCACATGATAAAAACGCTTAAACGCTGGGCTAGCAAAGCCAAGCAATACATCACCGCGTTGTACTTAGCTTATCTACACCCTGATGTATCCAGGCTGAGTAAGCTGTTTATTATTTTGATCGTCGCTTATGCCGTCAGTCCTATCGACCTCATTCCTGACTTTATTCCAATACTTGGTTTGTTAGATGAGGTGATATTACTGCCTATTGCCTGCTACCTAACGATTAAAACCTTACCCGTTGATGTCTGGCAATCATGTTTGCTTCAAGCTGAGCAGCGCAAGATATCATTGCCAGCTATCCGCTGGATGGGCTGGTTGATTATCCTCTTCTGGATTTTTATTATCTCAGGCGGCATTTATTACTTCTTACTCGCTTAATATCGACTTTAATTGTTCTTTACATCCCTTAATTCCTATTTTCATTCGATACATACGGATTAGATGATTTCATGATTATGCGTTAGGCTTTTTTGCTCAAAATAAAAACAAAGCAGGACATTTTATGTCAGATAATTTAGAGAATGATCAAGCCGAACGTTTTGTTATTGGTCACGAAGAACTCATCATTAAACGTCGTTACGAAGTCTTGAGTATTTTGAATGATTTTTTGATCGCGATTTGGTTTTTGGGAGGTAGTATTTTGTTTCTCTACCCAAGCATGGAAAAAATTGCCATCTGGTTGTTTATTATTGGTAGTGCTCAGTTTCTACTTAGACCTACACTGCGTCTTGCTTCTCACATTCACCTTCAACGCATTCCTGAATCAAGTTGGGAAAGATAACGGAACTCACACCATCCTAACTAGATATCAATTTAACGCGCTATTTTTTCACTACAACAGGAGATAAACATGGATCTCAAACTAACGAATAAATGTGCACTAGTGACGGGCAGTACAGCCGGCATTGGTTTGGCAATTGCCACCGCCTTACTAGAGGAAGGAGTAGATGTCATTATCAATGGTCGTAAACAAGACTCCGTTGATAAAGTAGTAGCCGACTTAACACCAAAAGCAACGGGAAAAGTACTTGGCTATGCGGGTGATTTATCGTTAGCTGAAGAGGCTGATAAACTGCATAAACAGTATCCTGATGTGGATATTCTAATTAACAACTTAGGTATTTTTGAGCCCACGGCGTTTGAAGATATTAGTGATGATGATTGGCGTCGTTTTTTTGATATCAATGT
>DRHY01000158.1 GCA_011052985.1 Methylophaga thalassica | reverse complement strand
TAGACAAAGTATATAAAAATAAAAATGTCAGCGCCCAATGTGAAATAGAACGTGATGCACTCATTCATGCTGATGAAGGAGATATGTTCGAATTATTAGGAAATTTACTTGAAAATGCCTATAAATATAGCCACAGACAAGTGCATGTTATTGCCACAACAACGGCAGAAACAGTGAAAATCCGCATTGAGGATGACGGAGCAGGAATACCTGCACGTGCGGCAAATTATGTCATTAAACGAGGCAACCGAATTGACACACAAGCTGAAGGGCAAGGAATCGGGCTAGCAATTGTCAGCGATATTATTATGGCCTATGAGGGCAGTATCGACCTCGAACGAGGTCGATTAGGTGGTGCAAGCTTTACGATTGAGTTACCTCGTCATTAACTTTCTGTAAAGATTGTAGGTATTGAAAGACTAGACGAGCAGATTTTGGTGGTTTGGACATTTTTTGTTCTCGCTGAGCATTTCTGACTAATTGCCTGACATGCTGTACATCAAAACCTGGAAACGTTGATATCAATTGTCCATAGATAGTTTCATCATCCGCTAATAATTTATCACGCCACATTTCCAATTGATGAAACTGCTTTACTTGGCCCTGATGAGGCTGTTTAAGTAATACCAAATCGCGGGTTATTTTTTCGTAGTCTTCATTGGCAATAATCCCACCAATAAATCCTACTTGTCTTTTCAGCGCTCCTTTAGACATCGACTGGGCGTCAACAACCGCTTCTAGCAATGATTCTGGCAAGACAAGTTTATTCAAATCACGTAAAGGCAAATCAATTAATTGTTTGCCTAATGACTTCAGTTCATTCAGATCACGTTTTACCTGTGATTTACTTTTTCCATATTCCCATTCATCTGACCACTCTTCATTATCAATATCGTTGTCATCTTCAAATTCGGTCATGCTTTATTCACCTGTAATAGTCACAATAACGCGACGTTGTTGTGGATGTGTTCTGTGTTCCCATAAATAAACGCCCTGCCATATACCTAAATTACAGTGACCTTGGCTAACAGGTAAACTGAGGTCAGGGTTGGTTAATACTGTTCTTATATGCGCACTCATATCATCAGGACCTTCATCCTGATGTCTAAACATTGGGTCGCCGTCTGGCACCAGTGTTTGCATAAAGGTTTCTAAATCGTGCCTGACATCTGGGTCGGCATTTTCACATAACATCAGTGATGCGCTGGTATGTTGTACAAAGACATGACAAATTCCAGTAGTGATGCCTGACTTAATGACCAGATCTTGGACATCACGACTAATATTAGTGGTGCCACGGCCAAGCATTTTATATTCAAGTGTTTGTTGAAATATCATTAGGCTAAACCTGCCTCGAAATGTTGTTTCGCTAAGCCACTATCCAAACTGTCACGCACTCTATTCGCTGCGATTGCTTGGTCGGTTTCAATGCCGCAGTTCCATAAGGCAATCGCAGCCCCCATAACAAGGCTATCGTAGGCAGGTCCTCTCACACCAGACAATGCCTGCATTCCTTCATCTAACGTTCGCTGCGCGGTAACATTCTCATTATCAGGCTTCACACCACGCGTATCTTGTTCAATACCAAATACTTTAGGGTCGATGGCACATGGTTGGCTAACACCATCGGCCATGCGATGATTATTTGATATTTCTCTCAAGGTAGGAATAAGGCCCCCTTCTAACCCTCTTGCAATAAAAGCGCTGTGGTAACCAAATGAGTTTGCTAGCCAGGCTAAAATATCTGGATATTCTTTGTGTACAAAACCTATGCCTAGATGCGTATGACCACTTGCTTGAATAGGCATTATCATCTTTTCTAATGTGGCGAGACTAGGTCGTTTAATCATTTGTGTACGTAACTGCTGTAAAGAAAATAACGCCGGCGAAGCCGACGCTTGATCAATATAGGCCCACCCCACCTTATCATTCGTCACTAGCTTGGCGACATCTGCACTAGGTTGTTTATAGTTATAGCCAGCTAAGGATAAGACTTGTGCATGTGTGACACCAAATTTAGGCCCCATCTCAAATACCCCTTGACTCACTGTAGGGAGTGCATTCGCTGCTAACACTGCTGGCAGAAAAACAGATACAGGGCAATGGCGATTAAAGCCGTTGAAAGGATCAGCAAAAATGTACAAATTATCAAGCTCGACCTGCTGTTGCATTGTGATGGATTGGCAAGCTTTTAAGATACCTAAATTTTCTTCATTGGTTTCACGCTTCATACGCATAGCAATGAAAAATATGGCCGCTCTGACGCTATCAGCATCACCAGACAGGATTTCCATTGTGGCGTTATGGGCTTCCTCTTCGGTGAGATTTTTACTCAAGTGTGGACCTGTGGCCACTTTTTTAATGGCGTCTGCTAATGCACTCATGGCGATTCCTGGTTAAACCACTGTTGCATGGTTGTTTCATCAACTATTGCAATACCTAAAGATTCTGCTTTGGTAAGCTTTGAACCCGCCTCAGCTCCGGCAACTACGTAATCTGTATTTTTAGACACACTACCTGATACTTTTGCTC
>DRHY01000157.1 GCA_011052985.1 Methylophaga thalassica | reverse complement strand
GCTCTTCGCAGGACATCAATAATTGTCACAGCCTCCAGCTCTTCAAAGCCTTCAGCAAGAGGTACTAATACTGTTGGCATCATGGGCCGCCTATTTTTGTAAAATGGTCATACCTTTTAGCAAGTTGAGTGCTTGTGATAAGGCAAAATCAGATACCTCTAGTGCTTCAGCTTTTGATTGCTCTTCTGTTTTATCGCTCACTTTTGAGGGTTCTTTGGTAGATTCTTCCTCTGGATTTACTAGGTGATGAGCTAGGTCACGCTCTCTCAGCGGCGTGAAGTCTTTATTGTCAATCGAAGATACTACAACTGGATTAAGCTCAATATCAGGAACAATTCCTTCCGCCTGAATCGAACGACCAGAAGGAGTGTAATAACGCGCTGTTGTCATTTTCACCGCGGTATCATTGGTCAGAGGCATAACAGTCTGAACTGAGCCTTTACCAAAGGTTTTTGTTCCCATAATCACCGCACGTTTTTGATCTTGAAGTGCACCGGCAACAATTTCAGATGCTGACGCTGAGCCACCATTTACTAGAACTACTAATGGGGCATTATTAAGAAGATCATCTGGTGTTGCGTAGAACTTTTGATCTGAGTCGGCTACACGGCCCTCGGTGTATACAACTAGTCCTTTTTTGATAAAGGCATCAGATACTTCTACGGCAGCATCGAGGACACCACCCGGGTTATTACGCAAATCTAACACGAGGCCTTTCAAAGAACCGTTATTTTCTTCTTTCAGTTCCGATAATGCTTCACGCAGACTTTCACCTGTGCGAGATTGAAACGTTGAAATACGGACATAGCCATAGCCGGCTTCAAGCACTTTGCTTTTCACGCTTTCCACTTTGATAATGGCGCGAGTGACATTGATTTTCAGTGGGGTATCTTCACCTTCACGCATGACCGTGAGTAATAAATCTGTTCCTGGCTTACCACGCATAATGTCGACGGCGTCGTTTAGTGTCATACCCTTCACCGGCGTATCATCCAAACGGATTATTAAATCACCTGGTTTAACGCCTGCTTTTGCGGCGGGAGTGTCGTCGATAGGAGTGATGACTTTAACAAAGCCATCTTCCATGCTGACCTCTATGCCTAGTCCACCAAACTCGCCAGTGGTGCCTTCACGTAATTCTTTAAATTCAGTGAGATCAAGATATGTTGAGTGTGGATCTAGCCCTGAGAGCATGCCACGAATAGCATTTTCGATAAGCTTCTTGTCTTCGACAGGCTCAACATAGCTACTTTTGATTCGGCCAAAGATTTCAGAAAATGTACGAAGATCTTCAAGGGGTAAGTCAGGTTTGGCTGCTTCCTTATCAGCAAAAACCATTTGGCCGAATACTAATGTGGCACCAAGTACGACACCTGTAGTGATTAAGCCAATATCACGTCTAAACAATCTCATATTCCTTCCTTAATCGATAGGACTTGTTAGCCTTGTTTGGCTAACCATTTCATAGGGTTAGTTGGGTTGCCACGGTGGCGAATCTCAAAATACAATCCGGTTAGACCGCGAATTCCTTGTTCTCCTGACTGGGCGATAACATCCCCAGCGTTGACATAATCACCGACTTCTCTCAGTAACGATTCATTATTGCCATAAAGTGTCATATATTTCTCACCGTGGTCAATAATAATTAGTAAACCAAACCCTCGTAACCAATTCGCAAAGATAACTCTGCCCGCTGCGGTTGCTTTTACTTCATTACCCGTCGCTGATTTAATGACAATGCCTTGCCAAGTGAGTTTACCAAGATTTCTCGAGCTGCCATAGCTTGCAAGCAGTTTTCCTGATACTGGCCACTTCAACCTCCCAATCTGACGAGAAAAAGGAGTGTTTGGTTTCACTGATGGAGAAATGATTTCTTTTTTTGCTTTTGGGATGACTTTTTTTGCTAGTGAGTCAAGCAATGTTTGCAAGTTTTTTTCTTCACTTTTCAACGCGTTCAATCGTTCATCTTGTGTTGATATGGTTTTATCTAAAGCGGCAATAGTCTGTTTTCTATTCGTGGCCTGACGTTGAAGCTGATGCTGTTGTGATTCTTGTTTTTCAAGCAGGTTTTGAAGAGAGCGCTGAGCTAGTAATAATGATTTTTGTTGCTCATTTAGCTTGGTAAGCGATTGTTTTATTGTTTCAATTTCCTGTTGTCTAGCTTGATGAAAATACTTGAAATAGGTGCTGCCTCTGCTTATTTTTGAGACGTCTTGCTGGTTTAATAGCATTTCTAAATAGCTAGGCTCTGCGTGCATAAATGCAGATTGGATTTGTGTATACAAAGCGTCGAGCTGTTGTTGTTGTTCTTTTTCTTTAATGCCAGCTTGTTCGCGCAATGCTTTCACTTGTGTCTGTTTGTCGCTTAATTGAGACGATAATTTTCTGAGCTCTTTATTACTATTTGATATTTGCTGGCTTTGTTGTTTGAGCTGATTGAGCAGTTGCTCACGGTTGGCTTTCTTTTTCGATAAGTCATTGTCTAACGATTTTATTTGTGACTTAACATCATCAAGGCGTTCCGCAGAGTTTGTATTAGCAGTTACACTGCTAATACAACACAATAAGAAACAGAGACTAATAGGGATAGCGGTACGTTTCACAAGGATTATTTGGCTGTAACCAATAGTGTTTTGCTCATTTCGGCTGGAATCTCAATATCCATCAAAGACAGCATTGTGGGCGCGATATCCGATAAGGTGCCACCCTCGTGACAAATAGCCTCTCTGCCAGCAAAAAGTAGTGGCACCACATTACTGGTATGTGCTGTGTGAGGTTGACCTGTCTCATGGTTAACCATACGCTCAGCATTACCGTGATCTGCGGTAATTAGCATTTCGCCGCCCATGCTTTTTAACGCTGTCCATACTTTGCCTAGACAGATATCCAATGTTTCGATAGCTTTCACTGCTGCATCGAAATTACCTGTATGGCCCACCATATCGGCATTGGCGAAGTTACAGATGATGACATCGTATTTATCACTTTCTATCGCCCCAACTAGTTTTTCTGTGACCTCAGGCGCGCTCATTTCCGGTTGTTGATCGTAAGTTTCAACTTTGGGAGATGGAATTAATATTCTGTCTTCACCATCGTAAGGTGTGTCGCGGCCACCATTAAAGAAAAAGGTAACATGAGCGTATTTTTCAGTTTCTGCGATACGGAGTTGTGTTTTCCCGAGCAGTGATAAGTATTCACCGAGAATGTTTTGCATCTTTTCAGCTGGAAAAGCGATATCAGCATCGAAATCTTTTTTATATTCAGTCAATGTGACAAAGCTTGATAAGCTGATATCTCGTGGTTTTTCAAAGCCATCAAAATCGGGGTTAATGAAGCATTCCGATAATTCACGTGCTCTGTCAGAACGGAAGTTCATGAAAACAATGCTATCACCATCATTGACTTTCACGGCTTGACCAATGCTGGTGGCTTTAACAAACTCATCAGTTTCTTCACGAGAATAGGCGTTTTGAAGCGCCTCTAGAGCCGTATCTGCTCGATAGTCGCCCTCACCTTCAGTGATCAGCTTATAAGCAGTTTCTACCCTGTTCCAGCGGTTATCCCTGTCCATTGCATAAAAGCGGCCGATAATGCTCGCCAGTTTGCCTGTGCCTAGCTCATCAAATACGGCCTCTAGTTTAGCTATGGCCGCTTCTGCACTTTTAGGAGCAGTGTCACGCCCATCCAAAAAGGCATGAACAAATATTTCAGTAGCGCCTTGTTGTTTGGCTAGTTTCACCATTGCGTGGATATGTTCTTCATGACTATGCACGCCACCATCTGATAACAAACCGAAAATGTGAACAGCGCCATTGTTTTGAAGGGCCTTGTCAACAGCCTTAGTTAATACAGTATTGTTAAAAAACTCTCCCGTTTTAATAGCTAGACTGATTCGAGTGAACTCTTGATATACAACACGTCCAGCACCCAGATTTAGATGGCCTACTTCAGAGTTGCCCATTTGATCACCGGGCAAGCCCACACCTTCACCTGAAGCATCGATTAACGTATGAGGATAGGTTTTCCACATGGCATCCCAATTAGGCGTGTTTGCAGCCAGAATGGCATTATTTTCAGTGGATTCACTGTATCCCCAGCCATCAAAAATAATCAATGCTAATGGTTTGTGTGTTTGCGTCATGATAAGTCCTTAAAGTGTTTTTGTAAGGGGCACTCTTTTTTGGCTGACCCTGTCGTCTTATTTGTTATAAAAATCGTATGCCGTGTATTATATGGTGTTTTGTGATGAAATACAGTCGCTCAGGCTACTCCATTACTCTCTAAGTCAACGTAGAGACTTGCTTCTATGGAGGCTATGTGGAGTTGACAGTGAGATCATGTGCAGACCTCGTCAACATCAAACGCACAGCATAGTCAGTTAACCTTCCTGGCTACAGCCGCTTTAATTTTATAGGGTAATTATGGAACATTTGGGTGAATTTATAGCTAACCATTGGTTGCTATCAACAGCGTTTATCGTCTTGGCCTGGTTAGTCTTTTCAGACGTAATTAACCGCAAATTAAGTGGTATGCATCCCCTGGATGCTAATCAGTCTGTCAGATTAGTTAATCAGCAAAAAGGTAAATTTGTTGATGTCAGGGAGCCAGATGAATTTAAAAAAGAACATATCACTGACTCGCTTAATCTGCCTTTATCTACAATAGAAGAAGACAGCAGCAAATTGAAAAATATGTCGCAACCACTAGTTATTGTCTGTGCCAGTGGCCAGCGCGCTAAAGGGGCGGCAAAAAAATTACAAGCCAAAGGCTTTACCGAAGTTTACGTGCTATCTGGTGGCCTAGGTGCATGGAAAGAGGCAAAATTGCCTCTATTTAGTTAATCAACAAAAGACGGGGTGTTTTTGTGGCTAAAGTAGTGGTCTATTCTTCCCAGCAGTGTCCTTACTGTGTCATGGCTAAACAGCTTTTAGATCGTAAAGCCGTTAAATACGAAGAGATTCGTGTTGACCTAGATCCTTCTAAAAGAGAAGAAATGATGAAAAAAAGTCAGCAAAGAACCGTGCCCCAAATATTTATCAACGATAATTCTGTGGGTGGTTATACCGATTTGTTGGCGCTTGATCGTGCTAAAAAATTGGATAGCATGCTCGCGCAATCTTAAGACAAGAAGGAATAGAGATGGCTGAAGAAAATAACAATGCTGCAGAAGAACAGCAGGCTCCACGTTTTGTAATTCAAAAAATTTACACTAAAGATGTGTCATTCGAATCACCAAATTCACCTGAGATTTTTCGTGACGAATGGCGTCCTAAACTCGACCTACAATTAGGTAACGAGTACAAACAAATTGACGAAAATACACATGAAATCATTTTGTCAGTGACTGTTACCGCAAAAGTTGAAGACAAAACTGCATTTTTGGTAGAAGTTAAACAGGCGGGTATTTTCACTCTCACTGGCTACACGACAGATGAAATGGGACCGCTAGTCGGAAGCTACTGCCCTAATACCTTATTCCCTTACGTTAGAGAGGTTGTGTCTGACCTAGTCACTAAAGGTGGATTCCCTCAGCTAGTTTTGGCGCCTGTTAACTTTGATGCAATGTATTTGCATCAGAAAGAGCAAGCTCAACAAGCTGCCGCTCAGGCCAAAGCAAAGCATTAAGTCATCAGGAATTAGGCCGGTGGAAGATCAATCTTCATTAAGCCCAACATTGGTCGTGGGTGCTGGAGCCTGGGGCTCAGCACTCGCTATGGCTATTGCCAGAAACAATCAACAAACGTGGTTGTGGGGGCGTGATAAAGAGAAGTTGCTGAAAATGCAGCTTGATAATGCAAATACGCATTATCTCCCCGGCTGTACTTTTCCAGAGGCCCTGTTAGTTACGACAGAATTCGAGGATGCTGTAAGAAATTGTAAGCACTTACTTATCTCTGTGCCCAGTAAGGCATTCATTGATTGTTTAACCAAGATCAAACCTTTTCTGAATGCTGGTGTGCCGGTAAGTTGGGCAACTAAAGGGTTGGCGCCTGAAAGTGGTGAATTTTTGTATGATGTTGCTCGCAACATCTTGGGAGGTAATCACCCTCTTGCTGTAATTTCTGGGCCATCATTTGCTGCCGAAGTTGCAGAAAATCTTCCCACTGCGGTCACCGTAGCGTCAGACGATTGTCATTTTGCCGCAGCATTGGCAGATTTATTACATTCACCAACAATGCGGGTTTACACTACGCCAGATGTTTTGGGTGTGCAGATTGGTGGCACAGTAAAAAATGTACTTGCTATTAGTGCAGGCATCTCAGACGGCTTGGGTTTTGGGGCGAATGCCAGAGCGGCATTAATTACCAGAGGCATGGCGGAAATTCGTCGCTTGGCAGCAGGTTTAGGTGCAGAAACAGAAACATTATTTGGCTTGTCAGGAATTGGTGATTTGATCCTCACGTGCACAGATGACCAGAGTCGAAATCGTCAATTAGGATTGGCGCTTGGTCGTGGTTTAAGTGTGAGTGATGCGGTCTCGTATGTAGGTAAAACAGTTGAGGGCATGCACGCGGCAAGAGAAGTATTATTGCGTGCTCAGCAAGTTAATGTCGAAATGCCCATTGTTGAGCAGGTATGCAAAATCTTATTTGAAGGTTACGATCCGCACGAATCAGTCAGAGCACTACTGTGCAGAGAGCAAAAATCAGAACTTACTCATCCCGAAACCGTTCGGGTTAACTAGAAAGAGGAAGAAATATGCGAGGCTTTATTAAGTACAGCACGGCAGTGGCTGTAGTAGTCGCCCTAAGTTTGGGTTTAAGTGGTTGTGGCAACCCACTTAAAAAATCAACAGAGGTTGAGGTGTCGGCTGAGGGTAAAACCTTATATGAAGCTGGCTTGCAGTATGTCGAAATTGTAAATAGAGATATTCCGGGTGTAGCAAATGATCATCCATTTTCTATTTCATCAGATAATATGCGCACCGTGCTTGGTTCAATCTATGTGACAGAGAAAGTCTTGTTTAATGAGCGTCAATCGCCATTATTTTCTCCTGCTGAATTACAAATCCTTAGTAATACATTATCAACAGGCTTAGCTCGAGCTGAACCAAATGAGGATATTAACTTTGTTACTTTGGGCGTGCATCAAGGTACGCTTGCCAAAGAACGTCAATCAGACAGTGGCCGAGTTTTCATAAGCAACGGTAAACTAAACATCATTTTTGGTCTGATTCACGAAGAATACAGCGATAAGAATAAATACACTGGTCAAGCTATTGATCGCCGTGTAAACCCGCTTTTACCGGGTACCAGAAGAGTCGATTCAGAGCCTGCTGTAAGGGTAGCTCTAGATAACGGACAGTCTTACTATGTTGATCCTGAAACAGGGAAAGAGCGTACAGATTGGATCGTGATTGACATTCCAACGGTTCTAGCGATGGCGGCAGAGCGTGATGCTTCTAGCCAAGATGGATTAGTTAGTCCTGAGTTAAAAGAAGATATCGCACGCAATAAACAAGAAACGCGAAATCTTCGCGAAGACATGGCGAACATCAAAGAAGTCTTATTTGATATGAGCGAAAAAATGGACAAGCTACAAAAAGAGCTTGAGTCATTGAAAAAATAAACATGATAAATCATGTCGATTTAAAAAGGAGCCGATGGCTCCTTTTTTTATTCTAAAGCTGATGACGTCTGTCTTTTAGTAGAAATGTCGGGGAGAAAGTAATCTCTCGACTTAACGTCAGTACCTTAAATTCTGCTCCCATTCCCGTCGGAAATAGTAGTTGTTTTAATCCTGCACTATGCTGGAGCCAACTTACTTCATCATTGATGGTATGTAACTCACTGGCAAGTTCCATAATGCCTCCGGCAACTAAGAAGTCACTCTGATAGTGGTAAGCAGAGACATCGAGTCCTGATGACTGGGCTATTTCGGCAAGTTTACTAAAGTCGATGTGGGCTGTTATGTCTTGCATGCCTGCCAGTATCAAAGGATCAGAATGAGCCTGCTGATTGAAATAACATTGCAGAGTGCCTTGGTCTCTTTCAGGATGATAAAAATCTTGATGGTTGTAGCCATAATCAATAATAAAAATCACACCCTGCTGCAACGCCTGCCCAAGCCTTTCCATCCAATATTGTGCGGTGAGATTAATTTCTGTTTGATAAGTAGGTAGAACGATCTCATCAAAAATGGCTTCTGTTTGATGCAATAAATTGGCATCACTGATCGATGCATCTTGCCAGTAAAATGTAGCGTCCTTATATGAAACATGGCGTTCAAATAGCTCACCGTTATTGCTTAACACTATATTTACAGGCATTGCATCACAGACTTCATTTGCGATGATGACGCCTTGAAACTGGTCTGGTATGTCATCAATCCAGATAAAATGATCTAATAATTCTGGTAATGCCTTAGAAATAGCGGCTTGTTGTCTTTGTTTCAAATCGGCACTAATTTCGACAATGAAATAGTATCTGGGTAGCTGATTTACATCTTTTAATCGTGACACCACATCTATGGCTAGTTTTCCGCTTCCAGCACCAAATTCAAGGATGTCTTGGTTGTTTAATTGATCAAAGACTTGTCGGATATTTTCTGCTAATGAAGAGCCAAATAAGGGGCTGATTTCGGGGGCTGTAGTGAAATCTCCACCCTTTCCTAGTTTATGGCGGCCAGCACTGTAGTATCCTAAGCCAGGCTCGTATAAACACATTTGCATGTAGTCTTTAAAGCTAATGCTGCCAGCATTTTTTTTTATGGCCTGTTTGATACTTTTTTTCAGTGAGGTGTGATGTGCTCGTGACAAAGTATCGAGAGTTGAAAGCGTTAATTTTTCATTCATAGCGAGGAGGAATAGTAGTGCAACAAGTGGTATTGATAACCGGAGCCAGTCGTCGTGTTGGGCTGCATATGGCTAAGCGTTTCCATCAAGACGGCTATCGTGTCTTAGCACAATATCGTACCAAGACTGAGGGCGTTGAAGAATTACATGCTTTGGGCATAATGACCGTCCAGGCTAATTTTGATTCTAAAGAACATATCTTCGCATTTATTAAGGACTGCAAACACTACTGTGAGTCTATTAGAGCTATTATTCATAATGCATCCTCATTCTCCCCTACAGAAGTTGATTTAGAGGCAGCTGCTGAACAATATCAGCAATTCTTTATGGTACATATGATGGCACCCTACTTAATCAATGAAGCGTTGAGAGATAGGCTCAAGGGCGATAACAATGATCCTGCAGATATTGTGAATATTACGGATATCAACGTTGAAAACCCTACACATCGTTTCGATATATACGGAACCACAAAAGCGGGTTTACAAAATATGACCTTAGCTTTGGCAAAAAAATATGCCCCGAAGATAAAAGTAAATGCGATAGCTCCAGGACCCGTCTTATTTACAGAAAACCATTCTGATGAGGTCAAACAAGAGATGATGTCAGAAACGCCGTTGGGCCGTGAAGGTGGTGCAGAGCCTGTTTATCTTGCCGTTAAAAGTCTGTTAACGAATAACTTTCTCACCGGCATCACAATTCCGGTGGATGGTGGTCGCCGACTGGCCAAACGTTAAATCACCTACCTGAATATTCGTCCCTTCTTGAATGGGTTGCATGTGATTTTTATTAGCTAGATAGCAAAATAACTCATCAAGCAGTGGGTATAGAAAATACTCATCGGTGATTGCTCTGGCTGGGATGGAGAGCTCGTTAGGAATTTGAAGATTTTGCAAAATATCAATATCGGCTGGGCGATCTTTATGTTTGCTATTAGGATCGTCACGATCTCTTCCAAGCTCGATTTCAATTCTGTTGCAAATAGACTTAAGCGCTGATTGACTCATGTTTGTTTCAATGAATGCGGTGGCATTTAGAAAATAATGTTGGCTATTCATCCCAACAGGCGGGATGTGTAATACGCGACTTACTTCCAAACAGTCAAACTCATTTAACAACGCGTCGAAGATTTTTGAGAAATTGCTAAAGGGATCAATATTGCTGCCAATACCAAGAAGAAATCCCTGTCTTTGCGCCGACATTATCTAGATCGTTCGATTACAATTCTGGCGGTGTTTTGGCCGTGTAGGGCAACTGGTTTACTCAAAGTCAGCTTTACTCTGGGTATAGAAAAATCCTTCAGCAATTTAGCGCATAAATCTTCCGCTAGTGTTTCAATTAGTTGATATTCACTGGCCTTAACAAAACTGACAATGCTCTGAGCAATAGCGCCATAATCAAGGGTTTGAGAAATATCATCACTTGATGCAGCCGCACGAATATCCCAATCCATTTCCAAATCAAAGCTTAGTGTTTGTTGAATTTGGCGTTCCCAGTCGTAAACACCAATAATCGTATCTATTTTTAGATCGTTAAGAAAAATTTTATCCATCATTCCATTCTATTTAGGGGTGGCAATTGCAGTCTTGCACCCTATAATGGCGCAATATATTTATCAGGAAGCATCATATCATGCTTGAGAATTACGCTTTACCAATAGCAATGTTTGTTGTGGCATATTTGATTGGCTCACTTTCGAGTGCCATCATTTTGTGTCGTCTTGCGGGTCTCCCCGACCCTCGCACACAGGGTTCCGGCAATCCAGGTGCGACAAATGTGCTTCGTATAGGTGGGAAAAAATTAGCTGCGACAGTCTTACTGCTTGATGTGCTAAAGGGTGTTGTTCCCGTTATTATTTCGCACGTATTAGAATTGAGCATGGTTTGGGTTGCTGCTACTGCATTTGCCGCATTCTTGGGCCATCTTTTCCCCGTATTTTTTGAATTTAAAGGTGGAAAAGGCGTTGCTACAGCATTGGGTGGTTTTCTTGCGTTATCCCCTACCCTGGCTTTGGCTGGTCTCATTACCTGGCTAATAGTTTTTGCGGTTAGCCGTATATCTTCACTCTCTGCGCTGATCGCAGCCGGACTAACCCCGCTATACAGTCTCTGGATAATCGATAGCATCAATGCTCGTTGGATTATCTTGGCCACAGCTGTATTACTGATTGTTCGTCATCGCTCTAATATTCAACGCTTATTGGCAAAGGAAGAGTCAAAATCAGGCTAAGGGTTCTCTGGTGGCCTTAGCTCATCTAACGGCCAGCGTGGTCTCACATTGAATGTAGGGATGGGCTGTTTATCCATTGCTTTCTGTCTCATTGCACCAGCAAAGGCGATCATGGCGCCATTATCACTACAAAAGACCTGGCGTGGATAAAATACGTCGATATTTTTCATCGCATTTAACGTTTGTCTCAACGCTTTGTTTGCACTAACTCCTCCTGCAACCACTAACCGGGTACGACTTGTTTGTTTTAGAGCGCGTTTACATTTCAGTGCTAAAGTCTCAATAGCCGCTGTTTGAAAGGCTAATGAAATATCCGCCACATCTTGTTCATTTTGTTCGCTAGCCAGCCATGTATTCATTGCAAATGTTTTCAGGCCACTAAAGCTAAAGTCCAGCCCCGGTCTGTTAGTCATGGGTTTTGGAAACACATATTTACCCTCTTCACCTAATTCTGCTTTAGCAGCTAGGTAGGGACCACCTGGATATGGCATGCCCAAAAGTTTGGCTGTTTTATCAAATGCTTCACCTACTGCATCATCAATAGACTCACCTAGTACTTCATATTCCCCCATGCCTTTAACATCCACTAATAAGGTATGGCCTCCCGACACTAAAAGAGACACAAATGGAAATTCAGGCGCTGGTGTTTCCAATAGAGGAGACAATAAATGACCTTCCATGTGATTCACTGCTATAGCCGGTATACCCAACGCCCAAGCCAGACTTTTGCCAATGGCAGCGCCAACGAGTAAAGCTCCCGCAAGACCTGGTCCTGCTGTGTAGGCAATGCCATCAAGATCTGCTGTCCGTAGCTCTGCATCCGCTAGCACTTCCTCGATCAGCGGGAGTGTTTTACGAATATGATCGCGGGAGGCGAGTTCAGGAACGACACCACCATATTCCGCATGCATGTCTATTTGGCTAAACAGACGGTGCGCTAACAACCCTCTTTCAGTGTCATAAATAGCGATACCTGTCTCATCACAAGATGATTCAATTCCTAAAACGCGCATGGATTACCTAGTTAATTTGGCTAAAGATTGAGGGCTATTATGCCTTTTTTTGAAATAAAGTGATTTAAGTGTTTGCTTTCTGGAATATATTTCGTACAATTAGGGGTTTCCATATATGAATTGTACCGGGAGATTTTGAATGCCTGCAGTAAGAGTTAAAGAGAACGAACCATTTGATGTCGCACTTCGCCGTTTTAAACGCTCGTGTGAGAAAGCTGGCACAGTAGCGGAAGCACGTGCTCGTGAAGCATATGAAAAACCAACGACTGTTCGCAAACGCGCTGCTGCTGCTGCTGTTAAACGTCACCAAAAGAAATTGTCTCGCGAAAACGCAAGCCGCGTTCGTCTTTACTAATCGCCTATAAGAGATAAATTCAATATCATGCCTGCAGAAGCCAGTCCACTAAAAGTTGCCATCCAAGACAGCGTTAAAGAAGCTATGCGTGCGAAAGACAAACCTCGTCTCGCCGTGTTACGTCAAATTACTGCTGCCATAAAACAAGTTGAGGTGGACAATAGGGTTGATTTGTCTGACGAAGAGATTGTTGTTGTTATGACTAAAATGACAAAACAACGTCGAGAAGCACTTGAGCAATATGAGAATGCAGGCCGTGATGATCTGGCTGACATTGAAAAGGCAGAACTTGTCATTATCGAAGAGTTTATGCCTGAGCAATTAACTGAAGATGAAGTGAAACAAGCTATTCAAGCTGCTATTGAAGAGTCTGGTGCCTCAAGCATCAAAGACATGGGTGCAGTTATGAATGTCTTGCGACCAAAACTTCAGGGTCGTGCTGATATGTCGGCAGTTAGTGGTCAAGTAAAATCTGCGCTTAGCAACTAAAAGCTGAACGTTTATCAACACGCTGAAGACGTTCTTCAACTTGATATTAAAATTCGGTCATAATAACCCATATGGCTGGACAAATACCCCCACAATTCATTGATGAGCTGCTCGCCAGAGTCGATATCGTAGATGTTATCGACTCGCGAGTGCCCCTCAAGAAAGCAGGCAAAAATCTTCAGGCTTGCTGCCCGTTTCACAATGAAAAATCACCGTCTTTTACAGTAAGTCCTGAGAAGCAGTTTTATCACTGCTTTGGCTGCGGCGCGCATGGCACAGCCATTGGTTTCTTGATGGAATATGATCAGCTTAATTTTCCTGAAACAATTCAGGAATTAGCTGACATTGTGGGTATGCAAGTACCAGTGAATCAGAGCGTTTCGCAAACACCTGTTCAGCAAAATTTATATGATCTGCTTGATAAAGCCTCACAGTACTATATTCACCAGTTACAAACTCATCCTCACAGACAACTCTTCGTTGATTACCTTCAAAAGCGTGGCTTATCAAGTAAAACTGTAGAGATGTATGGTATAGGCATGGCCCCAGACGGATGGGATAATGTACTTAAAATCCTTGGCGCTAATCCGCAACTGGTTAAACAGCTGACTGATGCTGGTCTTCTTATTAAAAATGATAAGGGAAGGATCTACGACCGATTTCGTCACCGATTAATGTTTCCTATTCTTGATAGAAGAGGCCGAACAATTGGGTTTGGCGGAAGAGTTTTAGATGATTCAACACCAAAGTACTTAAACTCACCAGAAACACCGGTATTCCATAAAGGATCAGAACTCTATGGTCTATATCAAGCTAAAAAGAACAATCGCAAGATAGAGCGTATCCTGATCGTTGAAGGCTATATGGATGTAATAGCCTTAGCAGAACATGGAATCACGAATGCCGTCGCGACATTAGGTACATCAACTACAACGGATCATTTACGCTTATTAATGCGTACTACGCCTGAGATTGTATTTTGTTTTGATGGCGATAATGCAGGACGTGACGCTGCTTGGCGTGCTGCTGAAAATGCGTTACCGATGTTAGGTGGAAATCAGCAATTGAAGTTTATGTTTCTTCCTGATGGAGAGGATCCTGATAGCATCGTAAAATCATCAGGAGCAGAAGGTTTTAATCAGCATATTGATTCAGCGCAGAATTTTTCTGAATTCTTTTTTACGACACTCACTAACAAATTAGATCTAAGCTCAATGGATGGGCGAGCACGTCTTGTTGAAATGACAAAGCCGTATTTAAAGCATGTCCCTCAAGGTGTTTATAGAGATATGTTGGAAGAGCAGCTTGCTGAATTAACAAAAACAAATAAAAACACGCTTAACAAACATTTAGAAACACCGAAATCGGCTAAGCGACCAGCGAAAAAATCAGCTGCATTAGCTACTATGACACCGATTAGAATGGCTATAAGTATTGTTTTACAATATCCGATACTCGCCAGAGAAATAGATGATGCAAGAGATTTAGCATCACTCGAGCAGCCGGGTGTAAATATTCTGAGAGAACTGCTTGAAACTCTTCACCATCATCCCCATCTAACAACTGCGGCATTGCTAGAGCGCTGGCGCGACAGAGAAAACAGTGCGCATTTACAAAAATTAGCACTACAGAATTTAAGCTTGTCTGCCGATGCATTAAAGCATGAGTTGATTGGAATTTACTCACAACTTCAGAATCAAGCAAAACAGCAACGGCGAATTTACCTTGAAGCTAAACCTTTGAGTGAATTGACCGATGCTGAAAAAATGGAATTACGATCGTCGTAACATTGATTACATAAATTTGATGCAATAGAGATGTCATTTCAGTATAATGGAGTGTTCACGTCTATGAGCGTCACAGGGTTTAAAGGGGCTGCATGAAAGATCAACAATCACGAATTAAGGAACTGATCGCCTTAGGTAAAGAGCGTGGTTATCTCACATATGGTGAGATTAATGATCATCTTCCAGAAGATCTGGTCGATGCCGACCAGGTAGAAGATATCGTCAGCATGTTTAGTGACCTTGGAATCATGGTTCACGAAGATGGCATGGACACTGACGAAATGGAGCGTTTGTCGGAGGCTGCATCGTCTAATGACGACGTTTCTGATGAAGAAGCTGCTGCTGTATTAGCAAGTTCAGATGGTGAGTTTGGTCGCACAACTGATCCTGTTCGCATGTACATGCGAGAAATGGGTTCTGTTGAACTATTGACCCGTGAAGGCGAGATAGTCATTGCAAAGCGAATTGAAGCTGGACTTCGCGAGAGCCTCTTAATGCTCTCAACTTATCCTGAATGTATTTCTTCATTTCTAGAGTTGTACGACGCTGTAGAAGCTGGCGAAATGCGTCTTAATGAATTAATTAAAGGGTTTGTTGTTCCAGAAGAACCTGCTAGTGAAGCTGAAGATGACACAGACTCAGATTCATCAACCGATGATTCTGATGATGATGACGATGGTGATGATGATGACGATGACTCAGATGTCAGCGACGATGAAGATGATTCAGGCGTCATTGACCCAGAAGAAGCAAGAGCGCGTTTTGAATCATTGCGTGAGAGTTTTAAAGCATATAAACAAGCCGATGAAAAACAAGCTGAAGTTCACCGAGAACAAGCTAGTGAACAATTCATGGAGTTCAAACTAACTCCTAAGAGCTTGGCATATCTAAATGCACTGATGACTGATACTGTTGACGAGATTCGTAAACAAGAAAAAATCATCATGGAGATTGTTGTCGAACAAGCACGTATGAACAGACGTGATTTCATCGACTCATTTCAAGGTAACGAGAGCAACCTTAACTGGACTGATAAGCACATCCGCGCCAAAAAGCATTATTCATCAACCATTAAGAAGCACCATGATGAAATTGTCGCTGCTCAAAGCATACTTGCTGAGATTGCAGAAGAGCGTGGTCTTGAGATTGGTGAAATCAAAGAAATATCACGTCAAATGTCCATAGCTGAAGCGAAGGCGAGACGTGCCAAAAAAGAAATGGTTGAGGCAAATTTACGTCTAGTTATTTCTATTGCTAAAAAATATACTAATCGTGGTTTGCAATTCTTGGATCTTATCCAAGAAGGTAATATAGGTTTGATGAAAGCGGTTGATAAGTTTGAATATCAGCGTGGTTATAAGTTTTCGACATATGCCACGTGGTGGATCCGTCAAGCAATCACTCGTTCGATTGCTGACCAAGCCAGAACGATACGTATCCCAGTCCACATGATTGAAACAATCAATAAATTGAATCGCGTCGCAAGACAAATGCTTCAAGAAATGGGCCGCGAACCAACACCAGATGAATTAGCTGAACGTGTTGAAATGCCTGAAGATAAAGTACGTAAAGTACTGAAAATTTCAAAAGAACCAATCTCAATGGAAACGCCAATTGGTGATGATGAAGACTCGCATTTAGGTGATTTTGTTGAAGATGTGAATGTTATATCACCATCAGACTCAGCCGTTATAGAAGGCCTACGTGAAGCTACACAAGGTGTTTTAAATGGCTTAACAGAAAGAGAAGCCAAAGTATTAAGAATGCGTTTTGGTATAGATATGAATACCGACCATACTTTGGAAGAAGTGGGTAAACAATTTGATGTCACACGTGAGCGCATTCGTCAGATAGAAGCGAAAGCTTTGCGTAAGCTTCGTCACCCATCTCGTTCAGATCAACTGAGAAGCTTTTTAGACTCAGAAAACTAGTTTTATTGGGCCTATAGCTCAGTTGGTTAGAGCAGTGGACTCATAATCCATTGGTCCTAGGTTCAAGTCCTAGTGGGCCCACCAATAATATCAAAGCCTTAGCGTTATTTTTTTATCGCTGAGGCTTTTTTATTTCTGTATCACTTAATTTTACGCTGACCCATAGGCAGAAGAGCTATACCACTGATATGAGTGTTATTCATTGTTATATCAGCCAAATAATTAAACTAATATTGAAGTCGGGCTGATCGAGTGATGTATTCTGTACATAGATTAATCATTGATTGAATGAAATTATGTATTCATTTTCCTAGTAGTGATGGTGTAATTCATTAGAAATCTACAAAGAAGCGAATAAACTGTAAGTAGTTGAAGTTATATATTTCCTGTTGAGAAAAGTGACCTGTAGAGAGCTAGTGTATGTCAGATAACCATGAATTATCCAAACTACGAACGAGTTATGAGAAAGGTGTTTTAGAAGAGAATGAAGCAGCTGATATTCCATTAAACCAATTTCAAGAATGGTTTGAGGTGGCGCTGAATAAAAATATTAATGAACCCAATGCGATGACAGTAGCCACAGCAGATGAGAACGGAAGGCCATCTTGCCGCCCAGTGCTGATTAAAGCCTATGATGAGAGAGGTATTGTCTGGTTCACCAATTATCACAGTCGTAAAGGACGGCAGCTTTCAGCTAACCCCTTTGCTTCACTACAATTTTTTTGGCCTGAGCTAGAGAGAGTAGTCAGGATTGAAGGCAAGGTAGAGCGAGTTTCTGCACAAGAGTCTAACGAATATTTTGATTCTAGGCCATTAGCTTCACGCATTGGTGCCTGGGCTTCGGAGCAAAGCCAAACAATAGAGAGCAGAAAGATAATTGTAGAGCGTGCGGCTAGGTTTGGTTTACAGTTTGGACTTCATCCGCCGAGGCCAGAACATTGGGGGGGGTATCGATTAGTACCTGATTACTGGGAGTTTTGGCAGGGTAGAAAGAGCCGTTTGCATGATAGAGTGTGTTTCAGTATGGGGGCTGATGGGAAGTGGATAAAAGAACGATTGGCACCTTAAAGACTAAGTCGATATGTGATGCAATTCATAGTTTAAGATCATGCGTATTTAGATTTCGAAAAAGATGACGTTAACGTGTATGAGAGTGATGGGGTTCTGCTCTCGTGATTAATGCTCCTTCTAAATTGTTAAGCTAGGTTTATCCCTAGCTTTTTTTTGAATAAAAAAGCCCCAGTAAAGGGGCCTTTTTCAAAAGAGACTGATCAATAATTTTTATTCTCTGATGCTGAGTCTTCGATAGCATCGCCAGCAGACTCAATATCTTGACCTGCACCTTCGATGGTATTACAGGCAGATAAGAATACAGTCATTGATAATGACGCTAGAATTAAAGCGATAATTTTCATTTTATTCTCCATTGTATGGTTATTTCATAGAAGACCTCAGCCTTGTCCAGACTGGAGTACTCTCAAGATAAGTTCGATCAAAACCAGATAACTCAATCAAACCTTCAAGATTCTTTATTTCTATTTGACCATTGTTTTTTTCGATATAGCCAAGATCACGTAAATACTTAAATGTTCTACTGACATGCACGCTTGATATGCCTAAAGTATCACCAATTATGCTCTGATTTATTGGCATATGAAATTCTGAAGCACGCTGGTTTAATCTCGTTTTCATTTCCACAATGAAATGTGCAAGACGTTCAGTAGCATTTCTTCTGCCAATATTAATAATACGTTCTATTAACATGGCTTGTTCCCGAGCCATAATCAGAAAGAACAGGTCTGTTAGTCGAACTGATTGCTCAAAAATTTCGGTCAAGCGTTGCTTTGGAAAAGGACAAACTTCGATTGTTGTCAAGGCCCTAAACTCAGATAATGAATGTGATAAACCAATTTCTCTCAAGCCGATTATTTGGCCTGGTAGAAATATGTCGAGAACTTGTCTTTGGCCATCAGCTAATGTTTTGATAGCACAAGCCCAACCAGATTTTAGTGTATAAAACCTATCACTATAATCACCTGAAAGTGATAACCTCTCACCAGCTTTGAATAGGCGAACTTCCTTTTCAAGTGCAGATAAGAGGTTAATTTCAGTTTCATTCAATTCGATCATCTTACCGAACTGATGAACAATACAACTTTCGCCTTCAGGTTTTACAGACATTATTAGATACTCGATACAGACAAATTGAAAAGACTTTCTGTAACGAGTAGTGACTAATTAAGAATGTCCTTATTCACAAGAAGGCGACGCCTTACATAGGTGGACGTCTACCTGTGATAAAGAATATTAATGCTAAAACTAGACCTATTACAAATAAAATCCATGCAATGTGCGTAGCGGTTCCTGCTACACCACTCAGACCCAGTGCGCCGGCGATGATGCCGACGATTAAAAACGTTAATGCCCAACTAATCATTGCTATCTTCCTTTATAGTTATAAATGGGAACTAATACGATAAGTGGATTTCGACAAGCCGTCTTTAACGTAGGTTAAGGATGTGTAATTAGATCAACGTTACTGTATTAATGAGAGTAAAGTGAAAAATCGCCATTTGTGATTTTTTCACTATCAGCGATGTATACACTCAAGCTCATAGCTAAGCAATAAAAATAAATAATCTTTCTTTACAGACAATGGAGTCAATTATGAAAAAAAGTACTGGATCAAAAACATTCATCGTAAGTCTTCGAGCACTCTTAGTCATGCTTGCATTTTCAAGTTTTGGTATGCTGACGGCATGTGATAACGAGGGTCCGGCAGAAAAAATGGGTAAAGAAATTGATAACTCTGTTGAAGATGCAGGTGATGCAATCGAAGATGCTGGTGACAGTATTGAAGACGCAGCAGATGATGCCAAAGACGAAATGGAACAGTAATCAATTAGCAATATCACCTAACCTAAGATATATCAGGAGGAACCAATGGCAACTCAAGCAACAAATCAAGATTTACAAGACCAGCTAGATGCTCTACGTAAAGACTTTGCAGAAGTGACATCTACGCTTAAAGCAATCAGTTCTGACTATGTTCAAGAAGGACAAGATAAGATTAAAGCTAAAGCGCAACAAGCCCAGCAAAAAGCAAATGAATCGATCGACATGGCTAGAGGTGAAGTTGAAGCTCATCCATACGCCAGTATGGCAGCAGCATTTGGTATAGGCTTATTAATTGGTAAGCTGCTAGACAGAAAATAGTAATTCAAATCTATTTAATAAGGAGGGTAGTGCATGAGCATTTTAGCTAGAATTCAAATAACCACGATAGCCATTGCTATAGCATGTGCCCTTCTTATTTTTGCTGTGGGATTTTTAGGTTTTGCTTTATACGTCAGTTTGTTGCAAAGTTATCTGCCTGAAGTAGCAGCTCTTATCACGGCAGCTATATACATGATAACTGCAGTAATGATTATGGCGATAGCCAAAATTGTTAACTTCGCTAAAAAGCGTCCCACTTATACCAAGCAGGCACCTGAATCATCGACGATTCCTGAGGAGCTTCAGTTATTGCTTGAAAAGTTAGATGATCCTGCTATTTCAACGTTGATCAAAAAAAATCCAGGTAAAACACTACTAGCTTCTGTTGCGGCAGGCGCCATTCTTGGTTATAGCAATGAGGCTAGAGAGTCGACCAAAACATTTTTCAAGCACTTTTTCAGTGAGAAATAAGTTTACGTTTTGATGTCGTAATGTCGCTACTCATCAAGCCCAGGCTGTTAAGGTCAATAGCCTTTCTTGTCACTAGCGCTTTTTTCTAGGGCATCTCCCGCAGCCCCTACATCTTTACCAATACCTTCCATGGTGTTGCATGCGCTCAAATTCAATGTGAATAAAATTGCTAAAGATAAAATCAGAGTTCTCATAAATTTTCCTGTTCAATTAGCTCTAATTAATGATGAGCAGAAATTACCATATGTATACAAGAAATGAGAATACAAATTTTTAATTCAGTCACATTTAAGTGATTGAGTTTAAAAAATGAACTAAAAATTCACATAAGTGTCGTGTATAGTACGAGAATAATTAGTTGCATAACTATATTCAATAAACATCAAAATATCACTCGGATCAGAAATAGGATTATTCCAAATGAAACTCACAATTAATGGTGAAACTCGCGACGTTGATGTTCCATCAGAAACTCCAATCTTGTGGACATTACGTGATGTGCTTGGTATGACAGGTACCAAGTTTGGTTGTGGTAAAGCACTCTGTGGTGCATGCACCGTAATGCTTGATGGAAGCCCAATTCGCTCATGCGTGACACCAATAAGCGCAGCAGAGAACAAAAAAATTACTACCATCGAAGCTGTCTCAGAAGAAAAAGCGGGTCAAGCAATCCAAGCGGCGTGGCAAGAAATGGCTGTGCCACAGTGCGGTTACTGTCAGTCGGGACAAATTGTCGCTGCAACGGCTCTACTTCGAGATAACCCAAACCCATCCGATCAGGATATTGATCAAGCAATGAGTGGCAATATTTGTCGTTGTGGTACTTACACACGAATACGCGATGCCATTAAGCAAGCAGCAGCACAACAACAAGAGGGGAGTAAATAATGAGCCAAAAGAATAACGATACTCCGGACTCAACTATTGAGAATGTTAGTCGACGTGGCATTTTAAAAGGGTTCGCCCTCAGTGGCTTTGCTCTTGCCGTTGGTATGCCCTTGGCGCTACTCGCTGAAGATGAAAAGCCTAAGTATGGTCGCGATGGTATGCCGAATGGTTGGGTAGATAATCCTTTGGCTTTTGTTTCTATTTCTGAAGATGGCACCGTCACCATTGTTGCCCATCGCTCTGAAATGGGCCAAGGCGTGAGAACTAGCCTGCCGATGGTGGTTGCAGATGAAATGGAAGCCGATTGGCAACAAGTAAAGATCATCCAAGCGGAAGGCAATGAAAAACGCTACGGTAACCAAAATACCGATGGTTCACGTAGTATCCGCCATTTCTTCATGCCTATGCGTAATGTTGGGTCTGCAGCAAGAATGATGTTAGAAGCTGCTGCTGCTGCCACTTGGTCAGTACCTGTTTCTGAGGTAGAAGCTAAACAGCATCAAGTGACTCATAAACCCACAGGTAAAACACTTGGTTATGGTGAGTTGGCAACTAAGGCAGCTGAAATGCCGGTGCCAAAAGACACTGATTTGATTTATAAATCAGCAGAAGACTTTAACTTTATTGGCAAAAAAGACAACAAGTTAGTCGATGGATATGATATTGCAACAGGTCAAACAACCTATGGTATGGATGTACGTTTAGACGATATGGTGTATGCCGTTATTGCTCATCCTCCTGCCTATGGTGATAAGGTTGAGTCATATGACGATAAAGAGGCCTTGAAGGTACCTGGTGTCATTAAAGTCATCACATTGCCTAGCAGTCCTCCTCCTGCTGTATTTAATCCACTGGGTGGTGTTGTAGTTATTGCAAACAACACATGGGCGGCTATACAAGGCCGTGAAAAACTTAAAGTTGAATGGAAGGCCGGACCAAACCGAAGTTATAACTCAGCCAAATTCCGTGAGGTGTTGAAAACATCCGCCAATCAAAAGGGTGGCAAAGTGATTCGTCATAAGGGTGAAGCCTATACTGATCTGAGTAATGCTAGCTCAACGTTATCTGCTGATTATTACATCCCTCATTTAGTTCAAGCCCCTATGGAGCCACCAGCAGCTACTGCACGAATTGTGGATGGGGTCTGTGAAATCTGGACGGCTACGCAAAACCCACAAGCGGGTATTGACACTGTTGCCAAGTGGTTGGAATACAAACCTGAACAAGTCAAAGTTAATGTGACTCTTCTTGGTGGTGGTTTTGGTCGTAAATCCAAACCAGATTACCTAGTTGAGGCTGCTCTAACATCTAAGGCTCTCGGGGGGCAAGCGGTTAAAGTTGTCTGGACTCGAGAAGATGATGTCCAGCATTCATACTTTCATACCGTTTCAGCTGAACATTTAGAAGCGGCTTTTGATGACGCTGGTAAAACCACAACATGGTTACATCGTACCGTCGCACCTACAATCGCCTCAACCTTTGCTGAGGGAGCTAAAAATGAAATGGTGATGGAGTTAGGTATGGGGGTGGTTAACATTCCATTTGATATAAAAAATATTCAGATAGAAAATCCAGCAGCCCCAGCTCACACTCGCATTGGTTGGTATCGCTCGGTATCAAATATTCCACACGCTTTTGCTATTCAGTCATTCATTGCTGAAATGGCCGCGCATCAGAAAAAAGATCATAAAGAATTTCTATTAGATTTAATTGGCGCTGACCGTGAGATTGATCCTGCAACACTTAATGATGAATGGAACTATGGTGAGTCACCAGAGATATATCCACTTAATACCAAGCGTATGAAGGGTGTGATAAACCTAGTGACTGAAAAGGCTAGCTGGGGCAAAAAAATGCCAGAAGGTTCTGGCCAGGGTCTAGCCGCACACTATAGTTTTGTCACCTACGTAGCCGCTGTTGTTGAGCTTGAGGTGAACGGCGATGGTGAAGTGAAAGTATCGCGAATCGATGTAGCTGTTGACTGTGGCCCACAGGTCAATCCTGAGCGCATTCGCTCTCAAGTAGAAGGTGCTTGCATTATGGGTATGAGCTTGGCGCTAATGAGTGAAATTACCTTCACTGATGGCGTCACAGATCAAAATAACTTTGACGGTTATCGCGTCGCACGTATGGACGCTGCTCCTGATGTTATTCACACTCATATCGTGACGAATGATGATTATAGTCAGCCATTAGGCGGAGTGGGTGAACCACCTATGCCACCAATTGCACCGGCGATTTGTAACGCCATTTTCAATGCTACTGGTAAACGGATTCGTGAGTTGCCAGTGGGATATCAATTGGAGTCATAAGTGACCAGTCAAGATCAGCAAGTGTTAGAGCAGCTTGATGTTTGGTTAAACCAAAACTATCAAGTTTGGCTAGTGACCGTAGTTGAGACATATGGCTCCAGTCCGCGTCAGCCAGGGGCGATGCTAGCCCTTAGAGCGGATGGTGTTTTGCTTGGTTCTGTATCTGGTGGCTGTATAGAAGATGAATTGATTCAGCGGGTTAGGCTCGCTGAACTCTCAACAAAAAAAGCTGAGTTAGTTACCTTTGGAGAAACGCAAGAAGAACAACAACGTTTCAAGCTGCCTTGTGGCGGCAGTATTCGTTTGCTAGTAGAGCCTGTGGGTAATTATGATCAATGGCTTGGTGGTATGTTGAAAGCGCTTGGTGAGCAAAAACTTGTAAAACGGGATGTTTATCTGCAGCCATACAAGGTGGTATTTTCCACTGCGACAGTCAGTGAGCCTCAAGTAACGGTGAATAAGGGTCATCTTTCACTGGTTTATGGTCCTCGCTGGCGTATGCTGATCATTGGCGCAGTAGACACCTCACGTTATTTAGCTGAGATGGCAAATAGCCTTGATTATCAAGTATATGTTTGTGACCCAAGAGAAGAGATGCAGCTCAGTTGGGATCATCAACAAAGTACTTTACTAAAAATGATGCCAGATGACGCAGTGAACTATCTTCAGCCCGATCTCAATACGGCCATTATTGCGTTAACACATGATCCGAAGTTGGATGATATGGCATTACTTGAAGCACTCAAGTCAGCGGCATTTTATGTTGGCGCTTTGGG
>DRHY01000156.1 GCA_011052985.1 Methylophaga thalassica | reverse complement strand
TTTTTGGTACCAAAGCTGACGAAATCTGAAATTGAGAAAGGTGCCACAGCTTTACCTGAAACAACACCAAAAATGAAGAACATCAGTGATTTGCCTTTGCGTGAACTTAACGAATCGCTACAAATATCATTCAGAGAAAAAAACCTTCCTTCGAGTATCCGCTCATTAACTCCACCAGGGTGGGTAGTAGATCTCCAAATTGATAAAGGCCTGTATGAAACAAAAGTCAGCTTTAGTGGTGAAACAACTTATCAGCAGGCTTTACACGACATTCTAAAGCCTCAAGGACTTACATTTTTAGCTTACCGGAATATGAAGCCCAAACCACTAATTGTTGTCACTCATGGAGGCAAGAAATGAAGAAGTCGATAATTGCTCTGTTGATTTTTAGTTTAACTGGGTGTGCTATGCCTCCTGAAAAAGCGGTGAGCACTACAAAAGCTAAACCTATCCCCTCTACAGCAGAGATTGCACCTCGTACGAGCAACTTTGTGAGTATTACCACTGCTAAGAAGCAATTAATGGATGAAAGAATAACAATCAATAATCCTAAAATTGCTGTCATTGATGCATTGACATCACCGAAGTCACTCTCTCACGCGAATATTATTGCTAAAGATGCCGGTGTCAATTTAGCGATGAAGATTGGTGTAAAAACTCAAAACGCGAAAATCGAAGACTATATCTCACAGATTGAGGGCACTACAGATTACTTTATTGAACTTCAGGAGACTGGTACAGATGTGACCCTTTATGTCTCATCTGTTATGACCAAATCTTGGGATCTTGCAACTTTATCTGATATGCCCACTGTTGAAACTAAATCGGGCTTCTCAGCAACAGGTCAGCCTAGTAATAATTCGGGTAATGTTGGAGAAGTTTCAGACTTCAGCTCTAACGAAGCAAGTGGTACACAATTAACGACAAGCCGAACTGATGCCTCCTGGCAATCACTCATTGATGATGCAAAAAAAGTTCTTGGTTTGCAGATAAATGACAGTCAGGATGCTTCAAGTAATCAGAATAATGAAAAGTCTTTAATTCCAGAGCTTGGAGAAGGTGATGATCCTATCAGCATGCTCAACGAATTAGGAAACCGTCTTGACGACGAAATGAATCCTTATTTCATCGAACCTTGGGTTGTTGGTAACAAACGAATTGGAACGATCACTGCTTTCGGTAAACCAAGTCAAATTCATAGACTAGATGAATATTTAAGTAAATTAACTTCAAAAAGTCAGCGTCAAGTTCATCTCGAAGGTGCCATCCTAGATGTCAAAACAACCAACGGCCAATCGTATGGTATTGACTGGAGCACAGTTTATGCCAACGATGATAAAACCATATCCTTGAGCGGCAGTGCATCCCAAGCTCTATCAATTGTGGATGGAGGAACGTGGTCATTCGCAGCCTCAATACCTTTTGGAAACTTTACTTTAAATTCCGTCATTAACTCGCTCCGTGAACAAGGTACAGTTTCTGTTCAGAGCCAGCCTAGAATGACAATTACAAATGGATACACTGCATATCTTGGAAGTACTCAAGAATTTAGCTTTGTATCAAATGTAGACTTTCTACCTTTAACTTCAGGAAATAGCTCGAACGCTGCCTCAGACACTGCCATCACCACTCAGCTTTCACGTGTAAATGTAGGAATCAAGATAGCTGTTACACCCAGGATTCTTGATAACGGAAAGATTCTTGTAAATATCGTGCCATTCCTTAGCTCTATCACTGGGTTCACTCCGATTAAATCAGCTGGTGAAGTCTATGAAACTCCAAATATTGCGCTTCAAGAAATGGCTACTCAGGTCATTACAGAGAGTGGTAGCCCAATTTATTTAGGTGGTCTAGTTGTAAACAGAATGCTGCAGAATTCGAAGAACTTACCTATTAAGAATGAAGCTCTTGCTAAAGCACTCGGTAGCGCTTCTTTTGAAGAAGAAAACAGCGAACTTGTCATTGTTGTGACTCCAAGGGAAGTAGGAGCATGATCGCAGCTAATGTTCGCCTCAATATTGAAGGCAAGGATGTCGTTTTAATTCGGGATGTTATTGGTAAAGCACCCTCTGAAAAATACACTCGCCAAAATGAAGGGTCTCTACATATATGGTATGAAGAGAGTGTTCTAACCGAGACCAGAGATGCTCATTCTGATGCTCACGTTTATGGTCTATGGCAGACATTGATTGCAACAGGTGCCATTGATTTAGAAGAAAAGCTACAAGTTCTCTACACCAATGGTCAAAAAAACATTGGATATTATCTGTATATCAATAACGGTGTAATGCAGTCTGGTTCGATCTTTAATGGTGAATTGCACTCATTACCCAGTTCAGCTCTGAGTGATGAACTAAGTCTTGATGATGCAAAAGTCCTGAGCTCAGATGAAAGAACTCTAAAACTCCCTGCCGAGCAATTAAAAACTCAAAAAGAGATATTGAAGCAAGCTGTTGCAAAGAAAAAAAGTGGCCAGCAACGAGCTCTCATGTGCATTGTCTTGATCATTGCTAGCGGTATGGCAGTAGATACATTTCTGAGTATTCAGCATGAGAAACAGGCCAAGTTATATTCAGCACTAGAGCACAAGCTGAATATAACTCAAGATGAACTCAAATCGCTGGTTAAGACAAAGCGTTACAACATCCCAACTCAAAGTGAAACGCTCAGCAAGCTATATAACGTCACAGAGTCACTCAATAGTGAGTCACTTTCTGCAAATTTCAGCTTGAAATCGAATGACGTTGTAAAAGTCTATGTCGATAACACCACCTTTAATTCAGCACGTATTTCAATGCTAGCTAATGGTGATATTCAAACAGTCCGTGTATCTCCGGACCAATCAGTTATTACATGGGTCAATGAAAATGAAAATTAATGCCTTGCCCAAAAAAGTAAAACAATATTCCAACATCTTCCTTCTAGTAACTCTCACCAGCATTGGTACTGGATGGTACGTACTTAGTAATGAATCAGGACGTATAAAACCGGACTTTTCAAATACCAATGCTCTCATCAGTAAATATGAGGCTGAAATACATGAAATGTCGGCGCAGCCTGATCTTCCAAGACTAAATTACATCTGGTCGAACATTCAGTTAATTGCAAACCAATACAACGTAAAGGTTTCTTCGATTGAGAAGGTCGAAGATGCAAAGTTTACGGAGGACGAAATTCCATGCGGTCAGCCATGGTTTGGATCATTACAAGGAACCAGCAAAAACGTAGCAGCAGCTGCACTAGAAATTCAAAAAACATTACCAGTCATGTTCGGACAAGCCGTGATAGATAACAAGGTGATGGGGCTTAGTTTCGCAGCAATGGGAACCATAGAATTTAATTAAGAGGTAAAGATGAAGAAGATATACGCATTGGCATTGCTCCCTATTTTAATGACTTTAATTCAGCAGCCATCTTTAGCTGACAATTCCATTTCATTGAGTCCTGAGCAGTTAAGTCATGAAAAAAACTTAAAAGAATTAAGACGGCAAAAGGAAATTATTAAAGAAAACCATGACAGAGCATTACTGCTTGCTGAATGTCGAGACATTGGTATTGATTGCAGTTCTGGAACAACGTTAGAGATTATTGAGCCTGTAGAGAAATCTCTGCCCAAAAATGTTGAGTTTAATGATCTTGAAGATATTGAGGCTCTTAGCTCTAAAACCCTTATGAACTCAAGCGACACGCCTACTCTTGAAGCCATTCAGAATCAAAGTGCTCAATTATCTTTTAACGGAAAAAGTGAGTGGGCCATGGTAGGAAACAAAGTCGGTAAATGGCAAGTGGTTCATATAGATGCATCTAAAGTACGTCTAAAAAATCTCCGCGATCCAAACATTATGAAAACTCTCTTACTAAGGTGGTAATTGAAATGGCAATGACTAATACAGAAGCTTTATTCCAGAAAATTGTAAGTATTCTTATAGACATCGATGCAACTACAGCCCTACAAGCTAAGCATTGGCAAGCACCAGATAATGAATCGATGATTTACGAGACGTTACTTTCTGAAAGCGTATCTACAAATGAAATTGCAAAAGCCTTTTCGATACTTAAAAAGCAGAAACTCTATTCTGAGCAGGAAAATGGTGAATTTATAATTTCAGGTAATGGATGGGGAATTGCTAATAACACCCTATACATTGCTAACCCATTCAGCCCCGAACTGGAAGAACTGCTTGATAGTAGAGCCAGAGGGCTGTATCAATTTGATGAAATAGGCGTGATGGAAGGGAGTATCTTCGATACGTCTCCAAAAAACTCAAATGAAAATGACCTTGATAAAAACATAAATATGATGATTGAAGTGGCTCTTCAAAAAGGGGCCAGTGATATCCATATTTCTCCACGAACAAATAATCACATTTCTATACAGTTTCGGGTTGACGGGGTAAAAACCGTCTATAAGCATGATATTGCTATGGATAATTATGCTTTATTCTCAAATAGAATACTTGCAAAAGCATCAACAGTTGGTGGAAGCCCAACTACCCCCCTAGATTTAAAATTTAGACATGAATGGAATGGACGTTCTATTGAAGTTCGGCTTGCCGCATCACCAGTTGTTCAAGGTGGTGAAACATATTTCTTTTTCGTACTACGTCTACTCAATCCTACAGGCCAGTTGAGAAGTTTGGAAGAGATTGGGTTTCCAGATATTGAGGTGCAAACGTTAAATCATCTCTGTCGCTCACCAAAAGGCTTAATCATAATTACCGGTCCAACTGGTTCTGGTAAGTCAACAACTTTGTACGCCATGCTGAAACGGATTCAAGAGTTAAGGCCAGGGGACTCGCTGCAAACAATTGAAGATCCTGTAGAGATTGAGCTTCAAGGTGTCGAACAGACACAAATAAATACTTCTGCAGGTATGACATTTGCCAGTGCATTACGCTCAAAACTTCGTCAAGACCCTGACGTTATCCTAGTGGGTGAGCTTCGTGATTTAGAAACGACAAAGCTTGCCATCGAAGCTTCAATGACAGGGCATTTAGTATTAACTACTCTTCACACAAACAGTGCCGTTCAAGCAATCCCTCGTCTCATTAACCTTGGTGTTGACCCTACCACTCTTGCTGACAGTCTCTTAGCCATATCTGCTCAGCGAATGGTGAGAAATGTCTGTCCGCATTGCAGTTCTAAAGAGGCATTTGGTGCGAATACAGAAGTATCAGCTAAATATGGTTCTTTAAGACATTCGCCTATGCCGAGTGAGGAAATCAGAATTGCCAATCTAAAGGGGTGTGAGCATTGTGACTCTGGCTATTCCGGTAGAAGTGTTGTTTCTGAATTAATGATCGTAGATCCATGGACACAACAAGAGATTATCAACAACAAACCTGCTCATGAAATCGAGAAGACGCATAGAAGTAATCAATACATGACCATGTGGGACAACGGCATTTCACTCGTTAAAGAGAATAAAACGACTGTCCAGGAGCTTGAATCGAGACTCTCAACCCTCTCTGCATATGGTCAACATTTTACCTATGGTAGAGAAACTAACTTACTTTAATCTGGAGAAATAAATGAGCAAATATCGTAGAACGAAATACCAAAGTGGTTTCACACTTGTTGAGCTGATGATCGTTGTAGCTGTACTTGGGATCTTAGCCTCATTAGGTTTGAGAGGATATCAGTCCTGGATTCGAACAACGAATGTAGATGTAGCTAGCTACTTCGTTGAGCGTGACTTTTTCTCTGCTGCATCTCAATGTTACAGAATGAACCGTTCATACTCTCAATGTAACAAAACAGAGTTGGTCACGTTCGGTCTAGATGATAAAACACCTTGGGACCTAGATTGGACTGTCAGTATCTCAGGTAATACTTTTACCTTAAACCTTCCAACTTCAGATAGTGTGTCTGCAGAGATGTTAGCTAAACGCTTAAATTCTAGTGATGTTGACCATATTAGTAACGCCACAAACTCTTCTTCAGCAGTAACTATTGCCTTGGCGATGCCCTGATGCAAGCTTTAGTTAAATTCCTGCAATTAGATGGCACCAGAAGGTGGCAACTTTTTGATATTGAATCGGAAGAAGAGATATATGATGTCCCTGGTTTGGCAGACACTATCGAATCAGTAATTCCTATTCCTCTGAATCTAAACCTTGGTAAGACAGAATTAGCCTTATCTGAGCAACTTCTCTTAGTTGCTCAGGTGGCTACACTAGTTGACTCTGGTGCAAAGGTAGCAAAAGGCATAATGGATATCGTGGAGTCTGCTGGCTTCTTAAAAAAGTTCAGAAATGATCCACGGCTTAATCATGCCAGTACAGTTTCTGATTACTTAGGTATTTTCGGAGTAAGTAGAACAGTAAAACTATTAGTCATTGCTGGTGAAAAATCAGGACGCTTAAGTGAAGCGCTCAATTCTGCAGTAGAGAACATAGAGCAGGATATGGAACTTCAGAAAATAAGTGGGGCGGATATGAAAGTTGGCGTGTCCTATCTCATTGGCGGCTTTCTATCTATTTTTATAGCTAGTCTTACGCTCGGTGATGCTGCTCAGAATATGATAGATGTCCCAGCAATCAAGGATAATTCTGCAACACATCTAATTGCTGGCTTGTATCACTTCATGACCGAGCAAACAGTATTCTTTATAGGAATAATTGTAGCCATAGTCAGCCTATTAACATATCTATGGCAGAACGTTGCTGGGTTTAGACAGTTCCCTATTGCTAAATCACTAAGTGAACTCATTAAATCAAGACGCTCAGCAAGCTTCTTATCTACTTGGATTCCACTCTACCTATCTGGTATCGATAATGATAGGGCTTTAGAATTAATCTCAGAGAATCTCACCGGAGAAAATAGGCAAGCAACAGAATCTCTGCAAGAGGGAGTTAACGCAGGCTCGACTATTCCAGTGAGTCTTTTACCTTTCTACTGGTCAACAAGCTTCATAATAGGCATGAAAAGTTTTGATGATGCACATGATGAAGCACGAAGGAAGCTGCTCAATAGAGTCAGAAGACTTTTACTTACTGAAATCTTAGTGACGGGAAAAAGATTTTCTGGACTAGCTCTCAAGGCCGGCCTTACTTCAGGTTCCATATCGGTTCTATTAATGGCTATCGGCTTTTACGCACCAATGTTCTTTTCGAGGGCCGGGTAATTGAAACAACAAGGCTTTACTCTCGTTGAACTTCTAGTCGTACTCATGGTGTTAAGTATTTTAGCTGCTGCTTTGATGCCAACAGCCATGCGTAGCATGGATAGCTATCGAGTCATAGCAACCGTAGAGGAAATGAAGGCCATAGCGGGCTTTGCAGAAATTGCTCGCCAATTACCAGGTGGGGACCAGTTTAATAATACCAACAGTATGGCTGTGGCTAGCTTTCTTGAATCATACGACATTCAAAATATAGGTATATCCGCAGCATCAGAGAAAAAGAATCCTTGGTCTCAGTCTTATTTGATTACCACAACAGGCAAAGCTGCTCAGGTTACAACCACTGTGCCCTTGAAGGATATCAATCCATTTGAAGTTGTAGCTAACTCATCAGGCACTGGAACTTCATTAACTTATACACACCGAGTAAGTCCAGACAACTACACCAGGCTCATGCATGTACGTGGTAATAAGCACATTCTGTATTTGGAATAAGAAATGAAAAATAGCAACGAGACCGGCTTTACTCTTATCGAATTGATGATTGGCATGTTAATCGTCAGTATTCTAATTGTCCCTTATGTATATCAAAAACAAGTTGAGTTCAAAGAGAGCCTAGATGCTATTACATTAAGTGAAATTCAAGATATTGGTACCAGTGCTCAAAATTATGCTGCTGAACAAAACCTGTCTTGGCCTGACAAAGAGAATCAATGTAGCTCAGCAATCTCATTGATGAGAAACGAGGGTTATCTTAGTGGCCTAAGTGATAACTCAGTATTTGATACGACATATAAAACATCTTGTACACCAAGTCCTGGAAGTAGATTCTCAGTTGAGGTTGATACAAAAACTGCTGCTCAAGCAGAAGTTTTAGCTAGCTATCTTGCTTCAAGTGAAGTCACAGGTAATAAAGTAAGTTATTCCCTACCGCTACCATCTTCTATACCTGCGTTAGAACACTTGCTACCAAGAGATGGTTCACGTCCGATGACAGGTGATTTAGATTTAGGTGATAACAACATAGTTAACGTCAATAATATTACTGCTAAAGGTGATTTAGAATCTGAAAACATAATAACTTCAAAAATTATAGATAAAGATGATCCAGATTATTACATCGATTTAAATAATTCATCGCACATGAACAATGTTGCTATGGATGTTGCAAGTCTTGAGAACAGCTATGTACTTGGCGATGCCTGCCAAACAAAACAGATTGGCACAACAATTAACGGCGAACTTCTGACATGTGTGTCAGGGGTTTGGACTCGTGGTGGGTCATCTGTTCAACTTAAGGCAGGCACTGCCAATCATGGTGCTGTTGTTAAGCCTATTGAAGGCTTTACGCCCGACCAATGTGTTATCTCGCTTTCTGGTGTTCCCTATAAAAATGATGGTGGATACAAAAGAAGCCGTCATTTTTCACACTACTACAATTTAAGAGCCGATGGGTGGCAAGTGATGGCAGGAGTCAGAGACATTACTGATAACCGTCTTCGTCACACTTCTGCAGTTATTCAATATTCTCTCGTCTGTAGTTCTTAGAGTAGTCTATGAAATTAAATAAAGGTTTTACATTAATTGAGTTACTGGCAGTCATGCTAATCACCAGTATTTTAATAAGCCCATATATATATCAGAAAACAGTTGAGCTTAAGGAGGAGCGCGTTAGGATCACGCTGAGTGAACTATCCGATATTGCGACCAGTGCTCAGAACTATGCTGCAGAACAGAGCTTAAAATGGCCTGATGAAGACAATCAATGTAGTTCGGCCATCTCTCTCATGAGGAACGACGGCTACCTGGGCAGTCTAAGTGATACATCCATCTATGACACATCTTATTCAACCTCATGCTCTAAAAGTACTGGAAACCGGTTCTATGTTGAAGTAGTAACTCAAACAGCTGCACAAGCTGAGATTCTTGCTAGCCATCTGTCATCGAGTGAGGCTAATGGCAAATCCATCAATTTCTCGGTTCCGCTACCCTCATCCATACCGGCATTAGAACATCTTCTCCCTAGAGATGGATCACGAGCCATGACGGGTGACTTAGATTTAGATGAAAACAATATCGAAAATGTTAACCAACTTAGCACTGAAACTGTTCTCCTGAACTCTGTTGTTTCGAAAGGTAGTCCATGCTCTCAAAATGGGCTAATTGCACGAGACAGTGGTGGACTTGTACTAAGTTGTAGCAACGGATTATGGACTGGCGCTGAAGGCAGTCCAGAAGGAATGATATCGTATTTTAACCTACCTCTTTGTCCGGATGGATGGGTGGAAACAAATGGATCAAATGGAACTATAGATCTTAGAGGTGAATTTATTCGAGTATGGGATAACGGTAGAGGGGTTGATCAAGATAGAGAAAGAAACACCTTTCAAGAATACCAAATACAAAGTCATTCACACAGACAATCAACGGAGCTCCCAGACTGGGATTATGGTGAAGGTGGTAATCGCCCATACACAATTGGCGGAAGAAGAACCCATGGTGGATTTCAAAGATCAATTGCACAACCAACTGAGAATACAGGTGGGGCTGAGACAAGACCTCGGAATATAGCAATCTTGGCCTGTGAAAAACAGCCATAAATACTTCATGAGAACTAACTCTACTATGGTTAATTCTAATAAAGGCTTTACATTAATTGAGTTACTGGCAGTTATGCTAATCACCAGTATCTTAATAAGCCCATATATATATCAGAAAACAGTTGAGCTTAAAGAGGAGCGCGTTAGGATCACACTGAGTGAACTATCCGATATCGCGACCAGTGCTCAAAACTATGCTGCAGAACAGAGCTTAAAATGGCCTGATGAAGACAATCAATGTAGTTCGGCCATCACACTCCTGAGAAACGAAGGCTACCTTGGTAGCCTGAGTGATTCATCGATCTATGACACCTCGTATTCAACCTCATGCACGAACAGCTCCGGAAAACGCTTTTTTGTTGAAGTAGTAACTCAAACAGCTGCACAAGCTGAGATTCTTGCTAGCCATCTTTCATCGAGTGAGGCTA
>DRHY01000155.1 GCA_011052985.1 Methylophaga thalassica | reverse complement strand
TGTCAGTGATGGTCACACCATTTGGTGTTATCGCTGCGGTGTACCTGAAAGAGTATGCCAAGCAAGGATTTGTCGTCAGACTAATTCGTATTGCGGTGAATAACTTAGCAGGTGTGCCATCCATTGTTTACGGTGTGTTTGGTTTATATGCCTGAACGATTTTTGCCAACGGAATATCAGCTTCACGTCCATCAGAAATACGTACTGTAATCTGATCGCGGTTTAATTCACTGTAGAGTTCATTAAGCTCAACACGCAATTTTTCATAACGTCCGTCTAATTGTTTCTGTTCTTCTTCGATCTCGACATAAGGGGCTGTGCCTTTAGCAACCCCATCTAACTCTAGACGACGTTTTTCAATTCGAAGATCTTCTAATGCATGATTGATTTTGCCAATATCAGACTTTTCTATACTCTTAATTTTATTGAATAGTGAATTGCTTCTATCTAGGCGTGCTTGGAACTCATCCCATGCATTATCACCTTCAGCAACGATATTTCCTTGCTGCTTCACATTGACTAAATAGCCGTAAAAGTTGCCCCATTCACGGCGCTCTATCGACATTAAACCTTCTGGTTTTCGAGTATCCTCGATCCATGGGTCATTGATCCATTTGAAATCAAGTCCAAAAAAGTCTCTGTTACCAATTTTTAATAAGGTACGATTTGCTGTTAATTGGCCATCTGGAAGATGCACACCAGATAGAGCCAATCGTGCCGCTGGCACGGTTTCATGATCAACACGCTCACCAACTAGAATGACTTTTTCTTGTTCAGGTTCTGCATAACTTAATTCCACAATATCCGCAGGCCAGAAATGACTTAAGCCCCTTACCGCGATTAAGCCAATTAGGCCTACAACCATCACTAAACTGATACTCACAGCACCCGCATTCAGCCATACCCATGGGCTACCGCTATCAAACCATTTTTTCATTGCAGAACGTTGTTTCATGATGTTTCCTACTACAGCGAGCTGTATTTATTACGTAAACGCTGGCGCACGATTTCAGCCAAGGTATTCAGTATGAATGTTGCTAGAAATAACACTAAGGCCGCTAAAAATAAGACACGGTAATGTGAACTGGCAACTTCCGCTTCGGGCATCTCTACCGCAATATTGGCTGATAAGGCTCTGAAGCCTTCAAAGATATTGAAATCCATGATGGGCGTGTTACCTGTCGCCATCAGCACGATCATGGTCTCACCCACAGCTCGCCCCAAACCAATCATGATGGCAGAAAAGATACCAGGGCTTGCCGTCAGTAACACCACGCGAGTCATGGTTTGCCAAGGTGTGGCACCGAGCGCGAGTGAACCAATAGTTAAGTGTTTGGGCACACCGAAAATAGCATCTTCTGTAATAGAAAATATGGTTGGAATGACAGCAAAGCCCATCACTAAACCAACAACAAGCGAGTTACGTTGATCGTAATTGATACCTATATCGTTAAGAAATTGAGGCATATTACCGTCAAATAACCATAGTTCAATTGCGCCACTTGATGCCATTGAAACATAGCCAACTAAAATCACAATAGGAACCAAAACGGCTGGCTCCCAGCCATCAGGAATCGCTTCTCGCCATGCTTTAGGTAACTTAGTCCATGCCCATGCGGTCAGGATAATCATCACTGGCAGCATAAATAAAATCGTGAACACACCCGGCAGATGGTCTTCAACCAAAGGTGCTAGCCATAAGCCGGCGAGAAAGCCTAAGATAACCGTCGGCAGAGCTTCCATAATTTCAATGGTTGGCTTAACAAAGGTACGCATTTTTGGTGACATGAAGTACGCCGTAAAAATTGCGCCCATAATCGCCAGAGGAATCGCCACTAACATGGCATAAAAAGCGGCTTTAATCGTACCGAATGTTAAGGGTGTCAAACTAAACTTAGGCTCAAAATCATTACTTGCCGATGATGACTGCCAAATGTATTCAGGTTTATCACGACTTTCATACCAGACCTTTTCCCACAGGGAATGCCATGAAATATCCGGATGTTCGTTCTCAATATGCGTCAGCTTGGTATTGCCGTTTTCAGTAATAGTCAGTACACCATTAGCTCGTGGCGAAAGCGCCATAACGGCCTGCTGACCATCAAGATAAGGTTCTACCAATAAGGTTCTATGTGCCGTGGTGTGATAAATGCCTAACTTGCCTGATTGGTCTAACGCGAGGAAACCTTTACGAGCTTGCTCTGCAGCGATAGCAGTAATGGGCGCTGACTGATCATGAAAACTACGCACATTATGCAGTGTGTAATTATTATCTTTATCTCTGACAGGGAACCACTGATCAATCTGACCATCGCTTCGCCCCACAAGAACCGAAATACCGCCCGTCAGGAATTCAAAGCTAGTGACATCGGTACCTGATGGCACTGCTTTTATTTTTTGCACCAGCCGAGGACTTTCAACATCTTGAATATCGTAGTAGTAAATAAAGCCCTTATCATCAACAAGATAAAGTTCTCGCTGATCTATATCGACACGAATAAAGCGTATTTCGCCACTATCCGCGGCAGGAATCTCACTGCCTAACTCGGTTATGGTGAACTGGGTCTCATCCAAAAAATCGACTTCTTTTTCTAAACGTTTGAGTAAAACTCTGCCGTCATCCGTTACTGCCGCATAGGTAGTTTTATCATCCGCGCTTTGTACTGAAAGTGTCGTTAATGCATGTCCTTCAGTATCGATACTGACGGTCTTTTTACCTAGTGGATAGGTGACTTCCGGCACGATGACGCGGTCGGTACCTGTTGGGTAAGTAATTCTGTATTTTTCTTTCACAACCAGCGCCGAACCATCATCAAAGCCGAAGCTGAAAATACCCGTTGATGGCGCTCCAGAAGCAATACTGGAAATAGTTTTATTGTTAATCGGCAATGGGAAGCGTTTAACTAGCTCACCTGTTTCTGCATTAAAAAAGCGGATATCACCATTTTTTTCAACAGCCAGCGCCACCGAGTTATATTCATTCAATGACAAATACGCAGGCTGCTC
>DRHY01000154.1 GCA_011052985.1 Methylophaga thalassica | reverse complement strand
TGTCAGTGATGGTCACACCATTTGGTGTTATCGCTGCGGTGTACCTGAAAGAGTATGCCAAGCAAGGATTTGTCGTCAGACTAATTCGTATTGCGGTGAATAACTTAGCAGGTGTGCCATCCATTGTTTACGGTGTGTTTGGTTTGGGCTTTTTTGTCTATTTCCTCGGTGGCAATATTGATGAATTATTTTTCCAAGCAAAATTGCCTTCCCCAACATTTGGTTTGCCAGGCTTGCTCTGGGCCTCACTGACTCTGGCCATTCTGACGGTGCCAGTAGTGATTGTGGCAACAGAAGAAGGCTTATCACGTATTCCTCGGGCTATTCGAGAAGGTAGCTTGGCGCTGGGTGCTACAAAAGCAGAGACTCTTTGGCGAACAGTATTACCCATGGCGGCACCAGCCATGATGACCGGACTGATTTTGGCTGTGGCCCGTGCCGCTGGTGAAGTTGCCCCTTTAATGATGGTGGGGGTAGTGAAATTAGCGCCATCTTTGGCGATTGATAATATCGCGCCGTATTTACATTTAGATCGTCAATTTATGCATTTGGGCTTTCATATCTATGATGTGGGTTTTCAAAGTCCTAATGTTGAAGCAGCAAGACCTTTGGTATATGCCACCGCCTTTTTGCTGGTATTAATCATTGTGGTGTTAAATTTGGCAGCGATTGGCATTCGTAATCGACTGCGTGAAACCTACAAAGCAAGTGAGAGTTAATCGATGGAAGCAGCTAAATCACAAAAACAAAATGCACGAAACATTGATATTGAATCAATGCAGCGTGGCCCGAGAGTCAGTCTTGCTAACGAAACAGTTTGCCTTGAGGTCAAAAATTTTAATTTGTTTTACGGTGAAAAGCAGGCTCTGCATGGCATTAATATGCAGATCCCTAAAAACCGGGTAACCGCTTTTATCGGCCCAAGTGGCTGTGGTAAATCAACGTTATTGCGCTGCTTTAATCGGATGAATGATTTGGTTGATACTGTGCGTATGAACGGTGAGTTATTAATGGAAGGAATGGAAATCAATTCGCCTTCGGTCAATGTGGCTGACTTGCGTTGTCAGGTTGGTATGGTGTTTCAAAAACCCAATCCTTTCCCTAAATCTATCTATGAAAATGTGGCCTATGGTTTGCGCTTACAGGGTATAAACGACAGGGCAACACTGGATAAAGTGGTTGAGAAATCACTAAAAGGTGCTGCACTATGGGATGAGGTGAAAGATCGTTTGAATGAATCAGCTATGGGCTTGTCAGGTGGACAGCAACAGCGTCTAGTTATTGCACGTGCCATTGCTATTGAGCCCGAAGTGTTATTGCTTGATGAGCCAGCTTCAGCACTTGATCCGCTGTCAACGTTAAAAATTGAAGAGCTCATCTACGAGCTAAAAGATAAATACACCATTGTTATCGTTACACACAATATGCAGCAGGCTGCTCGTGTGTCTGATTACACGGCGTTTATGTACATGGGTGAGCTTATCGAATTTGATGCAACGGATGAGTTGTTTACTAAGCCAAGCAAAAAACAAACAGAAGACTATATTACTGGTCGATATGGTTAGGCCCAGGCTAGGAGAGAGATAAATGGTCACAACAACATCACAACATATTTCCCAACAATTTGAGAATGAACTGCAAGATATTCGTTCTCGTGTTTTAGCCATGGGTGGTTTAGTTGAGCAACAAGTTCACGATGCCATGGATGCACTAATCACTGGTGATACGGAAAAAGCTCGTAATGTTATTGCTCTTGATGAGGATGTGAATTCTTTAGAGCTAAGTATTGATGAGGAGTGCATTCAAATTATTGCCTTGCGTCAACCGACCGCAGGCGATTTACGTTTAGTCTCAGGCATTTTAAAAACCATCACTGATCTCGAACGTATTGGTGATGAGTCGACACGTATTGCCAAAATGGCTATTAATTTGTCAGAAAAAGATCGGCCCAAACACAATTACCGTGAGTTACAAACCATGGGTAATCATGTTCGCGGTATTTTGCGTGATGCGCTTGATGCTTTTGCTCGTTTGGATGTCAACGTGGCCTTGAGTGTGGCAAAGCAAGATCGGGAAGTGGATGCGGAATATGAAGCTATCTTGCGTCAATTAATGACGTATATGATGGAAGACTCGCGTGCAGTGACGCGTGTTATCGACATGATGTGGTCTGCACGCTCACTGGAGCGCATCGGCGATCATGCGAATAATATCTGTGAGCACATTATTTATTTAGTGGAAGGTAAGGATGTGCGTCATCTGAGCCTTGAAAAAGTAGAAAAAATTATCAATGGCGAACCCATAGACGATTAGTGTTATTGGCTTGCAGGAATTAAAATGAGGCTTAATGCCGTTCGGTGTTAGGCCTTTTTATTGCAAATAGGTTTAAAGACTGTTTAGCTAAGCACATCTAATGCAGAATCATCTGAACAATAACTGATAGGTTTTATGGAAGAAAACAACTCTCATGATGTTTTAGCCGCTGTTGATCTTGGATCAAATAGCTTTCATATGATCATTTCTCGTGTGCGTGACGGTCATTTTCAAGTGGTGGATAGACTGCGAGAAATGGTGCAGCTCAGAGCCGGTTTAGACAAACATAACTATTTATCCTTAGAAGCTCAAGAACGGGCGATTGCTTGTTTAGAGCGCTTTGGTGAACGCATTAAAGAGCTCCCTTATGGCAGTGTGCGTGTTGTGGGTACCAACACACTCCGAATAGCGCACAATTCTCGTCGTTTTCTTCGACAAGCCCGATTAGCCCTCGGCCATCCCATTGAAATTATCACCGGTGAAGAAGAAGCCCGTTTAATCTACCTTGGTGTCGCACATTCATTAGCTTTTGATAGCAGCCGAAGACTGGTGATGGATATTGGTGGAGGGAGCACTGAATTTATTATTGGTGAGGGATTTAAAGGGCTTATGCGTGAGAGCCTAGAAATGGGCTGTGTGAGCTTTTCACAGAAATATTTCGCTGATGGTAAAGTGACAGCAGACAATACTCAACAAGCTATTTTAGCCGCTGCCAGACGCATTCGTTATATTCAACGTCCTTATCGCCAAGCCGGTTGGCAAGAGGCCATTGGTGCCTCAGGTACCATTCGTACTGTTGCCAATATCTGTAAGGAGCAAGGATGGTCTGACGATGGGGTAATTACTGCTGAGGCATTGGGTAAGATGATTAAACATCTCGTTGATGCAGGCAGTGTCAAAGAAGCAAATCTGAATGGTTTAAGTGAAGAGCGAATAAATGTGTTGGTTGGGGGGCTATGTATTCTATATGCGGCCTTTGACCGCTTAGGCATCGATAAGATGATTGTGTCTGATGGTGCCCTTCGTGAAGGTCTGTTATACGACTTACTTGGTCGTATTCAGCACGACGATGAACGTGATCGTACTGTCACAACATTAATGCGTCGCTACGATGTTGATGAAGCTCATGCCAAACGTGTCGCTATTATGGCAGCGCAACTCTTAGAGCAGGTCGCTCATGAGTGGGAGTTAGACCATGATGAATTTCTTCATCGCCTACAGTGGGCATGCAAATTACATGAGGTGGGTTTATCCATTTCACATCATCAATTTCATAAACATTCAGCTTATTTAGTTGAACATTCCGATATGCCGGGCTTTTCACGCGAAGAACAACGTGCTTTGTCGGTTATTGTGCGAGGGCAGCGTCGATCCTTCCCGAAAAAACACATTGAAAAACTGCCCGATGAGATGCAACTATCAACTCAGCGTGTGACAGTCTTGTTACGTCTTGCTATGGTCTTTAACCGTGGCCGTTCCGAGCAAGCCGATACATACATAAAGTTGAGTATTGATGGTAAAAAAATGACCTTAATGTTGCCAGATGGTTGGTTAAAAGAGCATCCATTAACTGAGGCTGATTTGCAGCATGAAGTTGAGCAATTGAGAAAGGTTGACGTTAAGTTGCAGGTGTTTGACTGATTGAACCAAACTTCATCCTCAACGTCATAAGTGTAGTTCTGGGGGAGAGTCATACTGGTGAAAAAGTCTGTTTTATTGTTTCTGTCCTTAGTGTGCTCTGTTGCTAACGCCGATGAGAAAACCATCGAGCTAACGCAGCCCAGCGGTGAAAAAATGAGCATTACAGCCCTAGATAATGGTGAGATTTGGGCTTCTTTTTTCTTAAGTGATCAAACCTTAGAGCAGTTTGCTAATAATGAGCTTATCGTGCTGCAAATCGATGAACACAAACCTCATAGACTCGAACATGGCCTGCGTTCATGCGCCA
>DRHY01000153.1 GCA_011052985.1 Methylophaga thalassica | reverse complement strand
TATTTTTTGTTGCTCAGTAATCTTTTCCAACAGTGATGACACTTGAGTGACCGTCACGCCTTGACTGACTTTTCTATGTGTATCGACGGTGCGAGGCTGATAACTCAATGCTCGAGGATAACGTGTGCCTGTATAGAAGATTTGCTCGACCCGGTAATTGCCCGCTGCTCGCATCACTGAGCCTACATTTTCAGGATTTTTCGGGTTGAGCAAACCAATACTGACATTAGTAGATTCCATAACCATTCATCATTAATTTTAAGTCCGATAATTGTTACACATTCTGATCAGCATTATCTTTTCATATTAGAGCGCCAAGTAAAAAAACGTCCCCCATTCAGTTTTAACTATTATCAAGCCAAATAGTCTGTCATCAGCTTTTCATGATTCTTCCTCACACTAGTCTTCAATTTACTGATAAAAGAGTTGGACATGGTTTTTCTACGATATCTCTTGCTTTGCTATTGCTTACTATCAATATCCCTTGCTTTTGCCATCGAATCCTCTGGGAAAACAAGCACGCTATCTCACCGTGACACAATAAAAGTGGCCCTCTGGGGTGACCAGTTCTATAACGATGATCCGATAATTAAACACCAAGAAGTCAATGACACTATCGACTCAATGAATCAGCATGACATTGATTTCACGCTATTTATTGGTGATAGTAAATCAGGGCATTCCCCCTGCACAGACAAAGCGATTGGTGAGGATATAAAAACGATATTTAATCGCCTCATTGTGCCCACCATCTACACCCCAGGTGATAATGAATGGACGGATTGTCATCGAATAAATAACGGTGAATATGATCCACTAGAGCGATTAACATTTTTACGACACTACTTTTTTACACAGGCCTACTCTCAAGGCAAAACACCCATTGCGTTAAAAAGACAAGGCTCCCTTGGAAAAGCCTACAGTGAGAACGGCGTATTCAATATCGGCAATGTGAGTTTTGTTACTGTACACATTGTGGGCAGCAATAATAATTTAGCCACTACTGATGCAGACTGTTTCCGTTTTTCTCATCGAAGAAAAGCGGATTGTGCCAAAGCTACCACAGAATCCAAAGCACGAAGCCAGAAAGTTATTGAATGGTTAAACACCACGTTTGCTGAAGCAAATAAACATCAGCAAGTGGGCATAGTGATTGCGATGCATGCTAATCCGTACTTTCCAATTGAGCTGGCAGGTAACCGTTACCACACAGACTTTTTACCCTCTTTAGATGCTAACAATGGTTTTACTGATTTCTTTCATGCGTTGATTCAACTCACACACACTTTTAAAGGCGAAGTCTTGCTGGTACATGGTGATTCGCATTATTTTCGTGTTGATAAACCGATGCTAAATGAAGATGGAAGCGTGACTAAAAATTTCAGTCGTGTAGAAGTATTCGGTGATAAAGACAATAGTTGGGTCGAACTTACCATCGATAAAAAAGCGGAGACACTATTCAGCATAAGGCCCGTTATACTGCCAAACTAATATCATCGGCCCAGTCAGATCAGCGATGTAATGAAAGTCAGTGCGGCGAAAAAAATGCCAACAAAATTACACATGAAAATTGGCCAATCTTTTTTCTCTTTTAATAAAGCGTATGCCACCCAAACACTACAGTTGATGATGGTAACAAAGGGAAGAAGAACTGAGCCTTTTTTGGCCAGCTAAATTAAGTCTTATTTGGTCTACGTAGGATACAAACATTAGCAAGGCCATAATGGATGCAAACCAACCTATTCGGTTTATCCATTTTTCTTTTTTATCTTCATTTGCCCACTCATTCATAGATTAAGAGTGTATCGTTACGACATATTATTGATGCGGAATATTTTATACTTTTCGAATTTTGTAGCAGATTTTAATTCTTGTACCACTTGAGAAATATTTTCAAAATTTAGACCTTCGAGCATATTCAAATCAATATTCCACCACTCTATGTCCACTAATTGATTAATTACTTCTTCACTGAAACGATATTTAATAATTCTGGCAGGTACCCCTCCAACAATCGCGTAGGGTGGAACATTCTTCGTTACAACGGCTCTAGAGGCCACAACAGCTCCATTTCCAATTTCAACTCCATCCATCACTACAGCATCTCTAGCAATCCAACAATCATGACCGATAGAAACTTTAACAATAGAACCTCGAAACTGCTCATATTTTTCAGATAATAATCTTGAATATAATGATGTTGAAAGCCAGTTGGTGGGGTGCTGATGACTATCAAGCCCCAAAATCACATTATTTCCTACAGAGCAAAAGCGTCCTATTTCAATATTTCCGTATATTTCATAACCGCTTCTGATATAGCTAAAAGCGCCAATTTTCATATAGTCAGACTTTAATAGCCCATTTGAAATAGAAGCATTCTCCTCAATATCAATCTCTTGAACTGGATTAAGTGAGTTTAGGTTAGGACTAAACTTAATCCCATGACTTTTGAGCTGTCTTTTTAAAAGTTTATTTTTCAGGTAATTTATCAACATGTGTATAGGGATATATTTTTATTAATTAATCTTTCGTTTTTTTGCGCGCGGATGTGCTGAGTCATACACCTTGGCTAGATGCTGAAAATCAACATGCGTATATATCTGTGTGGTGCTGATATCAGCGTGGCCTAATAATTCTTGCACAGCTCGTAAATCGCCAGACGATTCAAGCATATGCGAAGCAAACGCGTGACGCAGACGATGCGGATGAACATGATCCGAAATGCCCTGCTTTTTGCCCCAATAAGCTAAGCGCTTTTGTATTGAGCGCACACCCAACCGTCTGCCTTGCTGGGTAATAAATACTGCTGTTTGGTTATAAAACCCAAGGCTATCGCGCTTATCTAACCAATCCTGTAGGGCCGCCAAAGCTTTACTCCCAAACGGACAGACCCTATCTTTATTTCCCTTACCGGTGACGTGTAATAAATGGTCACCAAAGTCGATATCGCGAAGATCTAATGAGGCTAATTCGGCTAAACGTAATCCCGATGAATAAAATAACTCCATCATCGCTCGATCACGAGTAGCAACAAAGGTATCGGGGTGGGTTTGATCTAGCAATGCAGACATCTGATCGACATCTAGCGTGGATGGCAAACGTTTTTCCGTTTTTGGTGCTTGCACGGCTTGTGCAGGATTGGTGTCGATTAAGCCTTGCCGAATTAAAAACTGATAAAACGATCTAGCGGCAGAAAGCATTCGTTGAATAGTGCGTCCAGACAACCCTTTTCGGTGTTCTAAAGCAATAAATTGTCTGACTTGGCTAGTTTTTAACTCACTCCAGTGCTGAATATTTTGCTGTTCTGCAAAGTCAACAAGCTGATTGAGATCGCGACGATAACTTTTAACTGTGTTTTCAGATAACCGACGTTGTAAAGCTAAGTTGTCGAGAAAATCATCAACACAATCATTAAGTTCAGTGTGCATGTTGATCGTGGGTGCGTAACCTTAACACTCGCATAAAGACTTCCCCTAAGAAGCGTAGATAGTCTGTCGCCATATCGGCATGGAAACGATTAGCATCCACACTGCCAATCGCTATCAGCCCTGCACAGGGTTCATGGCCAAGAGGTAAACAAGCTACGGATTGAATGGCATCTTTGTCGTCAGCAAATAAAACTGATTTCTGCGCATTCGTGAGTCGTCCACATGCCGGCTGCTGTTTATTCAGCATGGTATCAAAAGCGCGTAACTGACTATCATCGGCATGGAGCTGGACAAGGTTCATATCCAGTTGAGGCAATTTGAGCTTATGCTGTCCTTGATAAAAAATTCTCAGTGAGACGTGATCGGCCAAGAACTCCTGTTTAAGCTCGGTTTCAATCAAGGTAAATAACTCGGTTAAGTCACTCGTATCCATCAAACGTAAACAAAGCTGATGAACGCGTTTTTCTAACTCGGCATTGCTATGGGCATTATCAATCAGTGCGTGTAATTGTTCAGTGAGCTGATGGTTTTTGTCCTGAACTCGTTGCATTTGTCTCTGCGCCAGAGATATGGTGCCTTCAGGTGAACTATTGAGCTGCAATAATTCTAGCAACTGCGGCTGGTGTATGAATATATCCGGGTTAGCGGTTAAAAATTCCTCAAGCTGCGGCAAGGTTAAATCTGTTGTAGTGTCGACCACGCAATTTCTCCATCAAAAACATGCTCTGCAGGGCCGGTCATCCATACAGACGCATTATTATCTGGCCAGCTAATCTGTAACTGTCCTCCGGGTAATGAAACAGTAACATCATTT
>DRHY01000152.1 GCA_011052985.1 Methylophaga thalassica | reverse complement strand
GCAATACCCTATTGAGTGATGTCTATCCTGACATTCATTTTTTATATACAGAAACACCCAAACAAGCCTTGGAAAAGGTCTCTCGTGGTGAAGCTGATGCGTACATTGGCGACGCCGCTTTTGCTAATTATCAAATCAAACACCACGACTTGCTTAATTTGCAATTTTCAGGTCAAACAAAAGCCCAATCGGCTTACAGAATGGGTATAAGCAAGCATCAACCTGAATTATTCAATATTGTGAATAAGGTTTTTCAGAAAATATCAGAAGACGAACGCAAGGATATTGTCGAACAATGGATTGGAATTGAAGTCAACAACGGACTATCGACAAAAACGATCATCAAGCTTGTCGCTAGTGCGCTTCTTATCGCCACGTTTCTTGGCTATTGGATATTGTATCTCCGAAAATCACGTCGAGCGGTGATGAGCAGTGAGAAAAAACTCAATGATGTATTAAACACCTCACCTGTCCCGATGGCGATTGTCAGTGGAGAAGATACAGCGACCTATATTAATGAAGCGTTTACTAAAGTGTTTGGTTTCGAGCTGGCCGAAGTCCACGGTCTAAATGATTGGTTACTGAAAGTACTACCAAATGCGACAAAACGGCAACGATTTATTGAACAAATAGCCCACGCGCTAGAGCAGCAAACTGACACTAGCTCGCCCCCCTCGTCTTTTGAGGCAGCGATGTTATGTAAAGATGGTAAATATCGCACTATCATCTGCAATGCCAAAAAACTCGATACACATGCAACCGCTGAAACGCTGCTTATTTTTTATGATATTAGCGAGCGCAAACGCGCCGAGGAAAAATTAAAACTGTCTGGTCGTGTTTTCAATCAAGCACATGAAGGTATTTTGATTACCGATGGCAGTGGCATGCTCGTCGACGTAAACCCAGCTTTTTCTGAAATTACCGGTTATAGCCGTGAACAAGCTTTATATCAGAATCCTTCTATCCTCAAGTCTGACAGACATGAACCAGATTTTTACAGCGAAATGTGGACGGCACTGCGTGTCGAAGGTCACTGGCAAGGTGAAATTTGGAATAGACGACAGAATGGTGATACCTACGCGCAATTACTCACTATCTCTACTCTTGATGATGAAAATGGTGAAACCACCCATTATCTAGGACTTTTTTCCGATATTACAGAGAGCAAACAACAGCAACAAGCACTGGAGATGATGGCACATTATGATGTGTTGACTCAGCTGCCAAATCGGACATTATTTGCCGATAGGTTTAAGCAGGCCATCGCTCATAGTCATCGAAATAACACACTGCTTGCCGTGGTATTTCTTGATCTGGATGGATTTAAACCGGTTAATGACCAATATGGTCATGATGTAGGTGACCAACTGCTTATTGAGGTCAGTAAGCGGATCAGCACATGTGTTCGTGAAGACGACACAGTCTCACGCTTAGGTGGTGATGAGTTTGCCATGTTACTCAATGACATCAGCTCATCAGAACATTGTGAAAATCTTATTAATCGTATTCGCCACGCTATCGAGTTACCTTATGAAATCAATGGTGAAAGTATTCTTATCAGTGCCAGTCTAGGAGTGACACTTTACCCAGAAGATAACTCTGATGCTGACACACTGCTACGTCATGCTGATCAAGCTATGTACAAAGCTAAGCAAAGTGGTAGACAGCGCCATCAGCTCTTCGATACCCAAGAAGATCAACAATATAATGAAAAACAAAGTCAGTTTAAATCTATACAAGATGCACTCAAAGCGGATGAACTCGTTCTGTTTTATCAGCCTAAGCTCAATATGCGCACGGGTCAGGTTATTGGGGCCGAAGCATTAATTCGTTGGCAACATCCTGAACAAGGCTTGTTGATGCCAAGACAGTTTTTACCAACTATTGAGAACAGTGATCTGGAAATTGAGCTAGGTAACTGGGTCATTAATCAAGTGATAAAACAAGTATCTATATGGAAGAATCAAGGTATTGAACTAGAGGTTAGCATCAATATTTCCTCACACCATATTCTTTGGCCAGGGTTTTATGAATACTTAGAACTGATATTGTCGCGTTACGAGAATACCTCGCCACAGCTTATTCAGCTTGAGATTCTAGAAAGCAGTGTACTGACAGATATTCAAAATATTTCGTCCATTATTAGCCAATGCCGCCAATCTCTGGGACTCAAAATATCTTTAGATGATTTTGGAACTGGCTATTCATCTCTCACCCATCTTCGACATTTCCCAGTCGATATTATCAAAATTGATCGTAGCTTTATCCGTGACATCATTGATGATTCCTATGATTACACGATTGTCGATGGGGTGATTGGTTTGACCGATGCCTTCCATCATCAAGTGATCGCAGAAGGTGTTGAAACCACTCAGCAAGGCTTAATGCTATTAGCGATGGGCTGTGAACTGGCTCAGGGTTATGCTATTGCCAAGCCAATGTCTGTCACTGACTTTCATGAATGGCTTGGCACATATCAAGCTGATAGCGACTGGCTGGACTTTGCTTCACAGCACATGAGTGCAGAACAAACCCTAGCTGAATTGATGACACTACAAATTACACATTGGCATGCTCGGGTGATAAACAATTTACGCTCCACACCCGATAGTATTCAGCAATGGCCATCAATGGATTTAAAGAAATGTCACTTCGAACACTGGTTGCAACAAGCTAAGAAACAAAATCTGTTTGACAATGAATGGTTACAATCCATGAATATTGCCTACACTGAGTTGTATCATGAGGCGAATGCCTTGAAGTACCAGTTTCAACAACAGCAGTTAGAAAACAATGAAGTCGGTATTTCTGAATTAACAAAACGCTATGAAACGATTATTGACCTACTAGCGAATCGAGACTGATTCGCTATTCACCAATAAACTGACCCAAACTACGTGGACCACTCGGCATTGAAATATCGTTAGTCTTTTTACCTGTTTTGCGGTCAATAACTGACACTGAATTACTAAACCAATTGGTGACATACGCTTGCTTTTGATCAGTACTAAAAGACAGACTTTCAGGCATTTTACCAACCGCGATCTCAGCGGTTTTTTCGAAGGTCTGACGGTCATACACCCAGACATTATTACTGCCTTGATTGACCACATAGATGCAACAGTTATCGTCACTTACATTAATACCATAAGGCGAAAGGCCAGTTTTGACGGTATCAATAACCTGATATGTCTCGGCATCAATAATGGTCAATGTGTTGTCCTGAATTGCGGTGACATAAATTTGCTGTCCATCCGCTGAAAGCGTCACAGCATAAGGCGCTTTTCCTGTTGGAATTTCAGCATATTTGCGAGGTGTATCTGCATCCAGAACCGTCAACAAATTTGCATTTCTATTCGCGACATAGAGTCGACGACGCTTATCATCAAGCACCAAAGCAGCGGGACTCTCGGGCACAGATAAAAGATCTACCACCAGCTTCGTTTCCGGGTTCACCACCAAAACAGCATTTCGTTGCCAGTCAGTAATAAATACTTGCTGCTTAGCAGATGGGTCTACCACAATACCGAAAGGCTGGCCGCCGGTTTTAATGACATATTTCTGCTCGAAAGTCTTGGTATCGATGACGGTCACAAGCCCATCTTCAGGATGCGTCACATAAGCCTCATGACGTTGATTATCAATAGCAATTCCGACAGGGCCTTTTGTTACTGACAATTGTTTTACTATCTTGTCTGAGTCGAGATTAATCACAGAAAGTTGATTAGCCGCTTGACTCGTAATATAGGCGTGTTCTGCTAGCAGTGGTGTAGACACTGCTAGCAGAGCGAGACAAAAACACTGTTTTAGTCTCATTTACTTTTACCCTCATACTGGGATTTAAGTCCATTCATGCCATTCAAAGCAAAGTCTTGCATGGCTTTAACGGCCGCTTCATCACTGTAGTTTTCAGGTGGAAAATTGCTAGTATCAGCTCGGTAAAAACGTCCTTGCCAAGACATTTCTGTACCAGCATCAACCGATGTTAGTTGAATCGTTACGGTATAAAAACTTACAGGAAAGGCTTCAATATTTTCTTCTAGCAAACGATAACTCATCATATGTGTTTTATCATTTTGCTCATCTAAGCTTTCAGTGATTTCGCCTTCATTTTTTAGCGTTAATACACGAGTACCCTCTTCGGGCACTTCTTCAGATACAACATCGGGATGCCAATCGGCCATAGCTGAAAAATCGGCAACTTGTTTCCAAACCGTCTCAACAGGTGCTGGAATAATCACTTTTTCATCAATTTTTTGTGGTGTCGGCCCATGTGCAAATACCAGAGGTGCCACTAAAAACTGTCCAGCCAATAAGGCTATTGCCCATATCTTCATTCTTTATCCTTTCTTTATTAATCGTGAGGCTTATTTCATTTCGCGGTTGGTATGCCCAAGTGTTTCGACATAATTATTTACAATGCCTATTTGGGTATAACGATAGATTTTTTCGGAATTTGCTTGTTTAACAAGGTTGTTATAAACCCAGAACTCGATGGTACCGCTGGTGTTTTCTTTTTTAGCAATAGAGTCAGGTTTACCTAGCTCCTGCCTGACATATTCAGCCGTTTTACCAGCAAATTGTTTTAAAAAAGGCATTTCGTCATAGGGTTTATCCGTATGCGTTTCTGCCAGCGTAAGACTTGGAATAAACAACAGTAATGTCAGTAAAAGAGGCAGTGATTTCATAATCTTCCTTAAGGTCAGTAGAAAACATGACCATGCTACTGAGCATTTGACGTATACCGTTAGAGACAACTCCGTCTATTTCGTCAGGACCTAATCACCTATCTTTATGTGATTCCCTCCCCAACTGCGTTCAGCCCTGTGTAAATCATTTTGAGTACTGCATACTTTTGCCTTTTCTCATGACAGAACATCATGAATAGCAAAAATGCCAATTTAAACCAAGATGCTTCCATTAATAGTATTGATGAGCTCGGTGTCGTAGCAACAAAGGTGGCTATTAGAGAGGCAGAACGTGCTCACTTTGCTCGCGAGCTACATCATATATACGGGCAACATCTAGCCGCTATCGATGCAAATTTAAGCGTCGCTTTCGCACTAATAGAATCGGCCTCCCAGACAGATGTGTTAACGGCGATTGGTGAGAGCACGAGATTACTTAGACAGGTAACACGAGACAAATTACGTCAGCTTAACTGCCCTGATTTATCTCAAACTGGGCTTAAATGTGCGATTGAAGATGTGATGTACGACTGGCAAAAAGACAGCAATATTCGTATCGAATACACAAACACGATTGAGGAAAATGGCTTATCCAAAAAACAGCTGTTGGCATTGTATTTGTCAGTACAAGAAGGGTTAATCAACTGTAAACAACATGCTAATCCCACGCATATTGAGCTGCAGTTATTCCAACAGAAAATAGACACCATCGAGCAGCTTTGTTTAGTCATACGTGATGATGGACTAGGTCTGATGGCTAACACAAGTTTTGGCCTCGGGCTGACTCGCATAGAAGAATACTGCCAGTTGAACCACGGCAAAATAGAGCTAAAAAATAATATTGGCTCAGGGGCATCTTTAATAATCAGTTTGCCTCGAGCACTATAAAATTAGGACAACAAAATGGAAAAGACAACAATCTTATTGATTGATGATCACGCTATTTTACGAGAAGGCTATCAGCATTTATTAAATGCTCATGGTTTTGATGTGGTCGCTCAAGCTAGCAACGCAGAAGAAGGCTATCGTCTCTACTCACAACACCAGCCGTCGGTATGTATTATTGATATCAGCATGCCCGGTGCTGGGGGGTTGGAATGTATTCGACGTATATGTTCACGCGATGATCACGCACGTATCTTAATTTGTAGTATGCATGAGGATTCCAACCTAGCCATGCGAGCAATGGAAATGGGGGCACGTGGTTATATAACTAAATCATGTCCCGCCTCAGTCCTTATCGATGCCGTTACCACCATTGCCAAAAATGGACACTACCTTAGCACTGAAGTAGCACGTTCAATTGCTATGGAGAAATTGGTGCATAACGATCAGAAAGTTCATTCGCTCTCTCACCAAGAGTTTGCTGTCTTTAGAATGGTTGCCGAAGGAAAAAGCATCAACGAGATGGCTGAAAATCTCGCCTTAGCACCAAAAACAGTATCCAATTATAAGAGCAATATGATGCGTAAATTAGGTACACATAATCTTGCTGACATTATTTTTCTTGCTCAAAAGACAGGCTTAATCAGTATGCCTCCGTCGAACTAAGTCACGTAATTTCTGATTAACCAAGATAGTCAGCTTAAAACTAGAACGCTATCACACTGATTTATAGATTAAAAATCTTCACAACACATCCTCACTAGCCTATTAAGGACATCTTCCCTGAGCCTTTGAGGTGTCATTCTCTATGCCCTGTGCAACTAAACAGAAGAAGATGGCAACTGTGCTCAGCTCCCTGTTTTTTAGAGAGTTGATACACGCCGTCAGGCACGTCTGACATTCGAAAAATAATTAGGAGGATATATGAGAGAAATGCATCATAGCCGATGGAAAAAAGTCGGTACTGCACTAGCTGTCTCATCTGCACTGGGTTTAATGTCTGGTTTATCAATGGCTAATGACAAATTAGTCGATATGTCTAAAAACACAGATAACTGGGTTATGCAGGGTAAAGACTTTTCTGGTACCCATTACAGTACAGCCAAACAAATCAACAAAGATAATGTCAAACGACTACGTCCATCTTGGTCTTTTTCAACCGGTGTGTTGAATGGTCATGAGGGTGCACCTTTAGTTGTTAATGGCACCATGTACATCCACACGCCCTTTCCAAATAATACCTTTGCCATCGATCTAAATGAGCCTGGTGTTATTAAATGGGAACACAAGCCTAAACAAGATCCTGCAGCACGTGCTGTAGCTTGTTGTGACGTGGTCAACCGTGGTTTAGCGTATTGGCCTGGTGATGACAAAGCACCCGCAATGATCGTTAAAAGCTTACTTGACGGTCATGTTGTCGCACTCGATGCTGAAACCGGTGAAGAATACTGGAAGGTTGAAAACGGTGACATCAGTGTTGGTCAAACAGAAACAGCCGCGCCATTCGTAGCTAAAGATCTCGTGATTCAAGGTTCATCTGGTGCTGAATTAGGTGTTCGTGGTTATGTAACTGCATATGACATTCACACGGGTGAAATGGCATGGCGTTGGTATGCCACAGGTCCAGATGCTGATATCGGTCTGGATAAAAACTTCAATAAAGAGAATCCTCACTACGGTCAAAAAGGCCTAGGTACCTCTACGTGGGAAGATAACTCGTGGAAAATTGGTGGTGGTACTAACTGGGGTTGGTATGCATACGATCCAGATTTAGACATGTTCTACTACGGTTCTGGTAACCCGGCACCATGGAATGAAACCATGCGTCCAGGTGATAACAAATGGACGATGACCATTTGGGGTCGTGATTTGGAAACCGGTTTGGCTAAATTCGGTTACCAAAAAACACCACATGATGAGTGGGATTATGCTGGCGTTAACGTCATGATGTTGTCTGAACAAAAAGACAAAAATGGCAAAATGCGTAAATTGCTGACTCATCCTGATCGTAACGGGATTGTTTATACCCTAGACCGTGAAACCGGTGATTTGGTATCAGCCAATAAAATGGATGACACCGCTAACTGGGTGAAAAAAGTCGATCTAGAAACGGGCTTACCTATTCGTGATCCTGAATTTGGTACACGCATGGGACATCGCTCACGTGATGTTTG
>DRHY01000151.1 GCA_011052985.1 Methylophaga thalassica | reverse complement strand
TCGACCAGATGACCTTCATCTGTAAATGGAAAGACTTGTCGAAATAAGGGATCAGTCGGATCGCCATAGCGCATTTTATTCACATAGCTACGAGGGACTCTCACCGGGAAATCACCAAGTTTATCCTTATCCAAAACGGGTACCATTCCAGATAGCCCCAGTAAATGGAGCAATTCTTCTGCGGTGTTCACGGTGTCTGCAAGAGCTTGTTGCCAGTTTTGATATGTCTTTATCGTTGTTGTTTGCGGTATCATAAGCGCTTTTAGTTTGAAGCAAGCGAAGATCGTCCCCCAAAAGAGGTTAAGATGGCAAGTTATAGTACAAATGAATTCAAGTCTGGTCTGAAATTTATGCTTGATGGTGATCCCTGCAGCATCATTGAGAATGAGTTTGTTAAACCGGGTAAAGGCCAGGCATTTAATCGTGTAAAGTTCCGTAACTTGAAAACTGGCCGTGTTAACGAACGTACTTTCAAATCTGGCGACAGCGTTGAAGGTGCTGATGTTATTGAAACAGACATGGAGTATTCCTACACCGATGGTGAATTCTGGTACTTCATGGACCCGACTACATTTGAACAGTTCGGGGCTGATGCAAACGCAATTAGCGAGAGTAAAGACTGGCTGAAAGAGCAGTATGTTTACACGGTCACACTATGGAATGGCACGCCATTATTAGTCACCCCACCTAATTTTGTGAATTTGTTGGTGACAGAGACTGATCCTGGTGTTCGTGGTGATACTTCTGGTGGTGGCGGTAAACCAGCAACATTAGAAACGGGTGCTGTTGTGCGTGTTCCATTGTTTATCGAAATCGGTGAACTGTTAAGAGTCGATACACGTTCAGCTAGTTATGTTGAACGGGCAAAAGACTAATAGTAAAACTGAGTTAACTTAATGCTGATAATTTGAGATAACTCCATCGACAAACTGATTTAGAGAACATCATGAATCAATTAGACTGGCAACCTTCTGCAAGTCTCGATGTATTAGAGCGGCGAGCACAGCTATTAGCTGATGTTCGCCGCTTTTTTTATGCACGAGATGTTATGGAAGTGGATACCCCCATTTTATCTCAAGCAGCTCCGACGGCTCCTTATTTGGATAGTTTTCATACGGAATTTGATCCATTAAGTTCAAGTGCGCAGCGCTACTTTCTACAAACGTCTCCCGAATTTGCAATGAAGCGACTACTCGCTGCAGGCTTGACTGATATTTTTCAAATTGCCAAAGTCTTTCGTAATAGTGAATTAGGCAAGCATCACAATCCAGAATTCACCATGATTGAGTGGTACCGTGCGAGCCTTAACTATCAAGGATTGATGAATGAAGTGGATAAGTTGTTGCAGGATGTGGCTCAACTGCCCCCAGCCAAATTTTTTAGTTACGCCAGATTGTTTCAACAATATGTGGATATAGATGTTTGTACTTGCAATGATGTGTCTATCAGGGAAAAAGCCTTTGACCTCATCCAAAGTCTCCCTGTGGATTGGGAAACGGATCGTGATGGTTGGTTAGAGTTGTTAATGAGCGAAGTCATTGAGCCAAAGTTAGTCTTCATCAATACCCCTATCATTGTGTATGATTTTCCGGCCTCTCAGGCTCAACTGGCTAAGTTACGACAAGATGAGGTAGGACATATGGTCGCTGCTCGTTTTGAAGTCTATGCGGGTGGTTTAGAGCTTGCCAATGGGTACGACGAATGTACCGATGCCGATGAACTTCGACAGCGGTTTAAAACAGACAACGATAAACGCCAGAATGAAGGTCTACCAACTATGCCTATCGATATCAGATTGCTAGCTAGTATCGAAGATGGTTTGCCTGCTTGCACTGGAGTGGCGCTTGGATTGGACCGATTATTGATGTTGATGACTCAGCAAGCCTCAATCGAACAAGTACAAGCCTTTAGTTTTAACAAAAGTTAAATTATTTTATTTTCCTAATGACGTCAGTAGGATAGATGTGTTTGAATAAGCTTAAAAAGAATAAGCTTGCTTTAATGTCACCGCAGCATCGGTTTTAGCTGCTGATATTACTTAAACACACAATAAAAATAATGGTACTAACGCATGCAAAAAGAGAGAACGCTGAAATCCCCCTCAGTCGCTGAGATTGAGACTCTATTAACTCAAGCCATCAATGATGGTTTTATTGAAGTCCCCATGTTGCCAGTTACCGCTAATAAAGCGTTATCGATGGCAAATGATCCTAATTCTAATGCCAGTGATATGGCTAAGCTTATTGAAAGCGATCCAGCTTTGGCTGGCCATGTAATGCGAATTGCTAACTCGGCTGCATATACTCCCATGTCTAACTTGGTATCTCTTCAGCAAGCTATTGCTCGGTTGGGGATGGGCATCATCAGTGAAATTGCACTGACAGCGGTGATTGGTGCGAAGTTATTCAATACGCCTGGATACGAAAGTTATGTAGAAAAACAATGGCGACACGCACTTGCGACATCGCTTTGGGCTAAAGAAATTGCCAGACAGTCACGAGCTAATGTTGAAGTCGCTTTTTTGACTGGATTACTTCATTCCATTGGTCGCCCAGCTATTATTCAAACCGTTTTAGACCACTCCGCCAAGTATGATTGGGCTATCGAGCCTATGACTTTACATGACATCGAAGACCACTTTTATTTAGCAGTGACGACAATGGTCGTTACTCGATGGGAAATGCCGACCTTAGTCGTTGAGGCACTTCAGTCGCTCAAGAATATGAGTATTGGGGAACCAGGCGTCAAAGTTTCAGCGATTGTGTCTCTTGCATCTCACTTTGCCACGGCTATGTTGACATCAACATCGCTTGATATTGATGACTTTACAAAACTGCCCAGTGTTCAAATGTTGAATTTATATCAGGATGATATGACTCAGTTATTAACCTTGAATGATCAGGTTGAAGAGCGGTTAATTGGATTAGCATCATGAAACACTATGATTATGATCTCATTGTTATAGGTAGTGGCCCTGCCGGTCAAAAATCGGCTATCCAAGCCGCCAAAGTGGGAAAAAACGTTGCGATAATTGAACAAGACTATTTGTTCGGCGGAGCGTGTGTTCATCGCGGCACCATTCCGTCAAAGACCCTACGTGAAAATGCTTTGAGAGTGAATAATATGCGGCAGAATGCTGCATTGGCTCATTTTCAACTTGATGAAAATACCGAAATGGTCACGTTGATTGATCGTTTAGATCAAGTATTAAAATCTCACCATGACTATATGCGTAAACAAGTTGATAGAAATAACATCACTCGTATACATGCTCGAGCTAGTTTTATTGATAAAGAAACACTCAAACTGACCCAAGTAGATGGTAAAGAAAAGACCATCTCAGCACCCAATATGGTAATTGCTACCGGCTCCTATCCGAGAAAACCTGACAACATTCCTATCGATCATGAGCATATATTCGATAGCGATTCTATTTTATCGATGCTCTATCTGCCTTCCAGTTTAACCGTGCTCGGTGGTGGCGTTATTGCCAGTGAATATGCCTCAATTTTTCAGGCACTCGGTGTGAAGGTCACGATGATTGATAAATATCCTAGTCCATTAGGCTTTTTGGATAAAGATATGACCGATACCTTTGTCTCGGCATTTGAGGCAATGGGTGGGACTTGGTTAGGTGGCGAACAGGTGTCCAAAGTCTATTGGGATGGGGTGAGTAACGTTATTGTTGAATGTGACAGTGGTAAACAAGTCAAAAGCCAAAAGTTACTTTGTGCGGCAGGGCGATTAGCGAATGTAGCGCATCTTGAATTAGCTAATGCAGGCTTATCAGTCAACGACAGAGGATTGATCTCAGTTAATGATTTATTACAAACAGATGTGGCTAATATTTATGCTGCTGGTGATGTAATTGGTCCACCCTCACTTGCCTCTGCGTCCATGGAGCAAGGTCGAAGAGCCTCGCGAAACATGCTAGGTGTGAAGACGGATGATTCAAATCCACTTATTCCGGCGGGAATATACTCCATACCTGAGCTTTCATCAGTCGGACTGACAGAGCAGCAAGCATTAGAAAAGTATGGAGATGTACTCATTGGACGAGCACTTTTTTCAGAAGTCGCCCGTGGTCAGATTTCAGGTAACACCGAAGGAATGCTGAAAATCGTCGCAGATCATGACGGTAAAAAAATTCTCGGTGTGATGGTGGTAGGTGAGGGTGCAACTGAAGTTATTCATATAGGCCAAATGGCTATGCTGAATGAGGCCAATGTGGATATATTTGTCGAAAGCACATTCAATTTCCCCACATTAGCTGAAGCTTATAGAATTGCCGCACTGGAAATTTTGGCGCAACGAATATGAGTGACGATAAAAGGGAATTAATGCAGACGACTCACGGAGATTCTGCATCTGGTCATTTCAGTGTCGACGATAACAGTTTTTACAAAACATTATTGGAGTCAACAAACGCTATTCCCTGGCGTGTTGATTGGGCTTCAAAACAATTCACCTATATCGGCCCACAGATAGGTGACATTCTCGGCTTAAAACCATCTGCCTGGACAACTATAGAAGATTGGGCATCATACATGCACCCGGAAGACCGCTCTTGGGCTGTCGACTTTTGTTTAACGCATTCCATGGCTTGTATCGATCACGAAGCTGATTATCGTGTAAGAAAAGGATCTGGCAACTATGTGTGGATTCGTGATGTTATTCATGTGATTAGCTCGGAACAGGGAGAGGTGACTGCTCTAATGGGCTTTATGTTCGATATTACTGAACGTAAAGAAACAGAACATAAACTACTTAGTTTGCAAAGAGAACTCGAAGAGTTGTCCTTCAAAGATGGACTGACAGAAGTACCCAATAGACGCATGTTGGATAAGGAGTTAGAGCGTCTTTGGATGGATTGTATTCATCAACAACGTTCATTTTCTGTATTAATGATTGATATAGACTTTTTTAAGCAATTTAATGATTTTTATGGCCATATAAAGGGCGATTCGTGCTTAAAAACGTTGGCACAGTGTTTATACAATTCAGCTGCTCGTAGCAGAGATTTTTTTGCACGTTATGGTGGAGAAGAGTTCATCATGCTGTTGCCTGATACTGACAGCGAGTCTGCCAATAAAGTAGCAATGCGTTGTCAGCAACTGGTGAGCGAGTTGAATATTGAACACCTCGGGTCACTGATCGCTGACGTCTTGACCATTAGTATTGGTATTGGCAGTATCGTTCCTACACGAGCTGATAATATGATAACTTTTGTAGAAAACGTTGATAAGGCACTGTATCAAGCTAAACAACGAGGCCGAAACCTTATTGTTCAAGCCTAGTCGTCACTTTACTATTGATGTTTTTTACTTTCGTCAAAATGATTTTTTTAACGAGAGGGTTATTAGGCGGGGGTCACCTTGGTAGATATTGATATTCGTCTTACCACCTGTGTA
>DRHY01000150.1 GCA_011052985.1 Methylophaga thalassica | reverse complement strand
ATTCAAGCATGCCCTCATCCATGTTGATATCAATGATTTGAGCACCATTTTCAACTTGCTGACGAGCGACCTCTAAAGCGGTATCGTAATCACCTTCTTTGATTAATTTTGCGAATCTGGCAGAGCCCGTCACATTAGTACGTTCCCCCACATTCACAAATAAAGTATCAGGGGTAATATTCAATGGCTCTAAACCACTTAAACGGCAGTGATGAGGATTGGCTTTGGGGACGCGAGCTTTGATACCTTCAACCGCTTCAGCAATCGCTTTGATATGTGAAGGAGCCGTACCACAGCAACCGCCAACAATATTCAAGAATCCTGACTCTGCCCACTCTTTGATTTGTGCTGCCATGACTTCAGGTGATTCATCATATTCACCAAACTCATTGGGTAAACCTGCATTCGGATGGGCACTGATATGGCAAGTAACCACATTGGATAATTCTTCGACATATTGGCGTAACTGCTCAGCACCCAAGGCGCAGTTCAAACCAATACTCAACGGTTCGATGTGAGAGAGCGAGTTCCAGAAGGCTTCTGCAGTCTGTCCTGAGAGTGTTCTACCACTGGCATCCGTAATCGTGCCAGAGATCATTACCGGTATACGCACATTGTTTTGCTCACAAAATTGATCAATGGCAAACAACGCGGCTTTAGCGTTTAAGGTATCAAAAACGGTTTCGACCAGTAATAAGTCAGCACCACCATCGACTAACCCTCTGATAGCTTCTAAATAAGCCTCAACTAATTCATCAAAACTGACATTCCGAAAGCCGGGGTTATTAACGTCAGGAGAAATACTTGCTGTACGATTTGTGGGGCCTAAAACACCACTTACGAAACGAGGCTTATCAGGATTTTTTGCCGTGAACTCATCCGCCAATTCCTTGGCTAATTGAGCAGAGGTTTTATTTAGTTCGTAAACTAAATGTTCCATCTGATAATCAGCCATCGCAATCGATGTGCCGTTAAAGGTATTTGTTTCGACAATATCGGCACCGGCTTCAAAGTAGGCACGGTGAATATCACGGATAATCTGTGGCTGGGTTAAAGACAAAAGATCATTATTGCCTTTAACATCACATGGGTGATCAATGAAGCGTTCAGAACGAAAATCTTTTTCCTCTAATTTGTAGCTTTGGATAAGCGTACCCATGCCACCATCGAGAATAAGAATACGTTGTTGAAGTAAGGAGCGAAGCTGTTGAAGCGCAGTCATTTAATGCAGTATTCCCATCGGACAAATCGTTTAAAAAATCGCTCGATTATACCAGATAGTTGCAAGCTATTTTATAGCTGACTGCGAGATTCATTATCCCGCCAAATTAGCAGGATAATGAGTCTTCTGAGAACTACACTTTAAATGATGATAATCGACCTTGCAGATCCGTCGCCGTAGAGTCCAATTCATTACCCACTTGGCTAAGTTGCTGCGCACCATCGGCTGTTTGCTGAACAAGATCAGATATACGCGTTAAATTTTCACTCACATTTTCACAGACACTGCTTTGCTCTTCAGTCGCAGAAGCAATTTGAATCGTCATTTCTGATACTTCATTAATAGCTGCTTTTATCTGCATTAATGCATCGGCAGCTGAATGAGCAAGTTCGACGCTATGTTCAACTTGTTGCCCACTTTTTTTCATCGCATCGGAGGCTTGCCGATTACCTTGATTCAATAAACCAAGACGATTTTTAATCTCTTCTGTGGCTAATTGTGAACGACTCGCCAGTGCTCTCACTTCATCAGCAACCACGGCGAAACCTCGACCTTTTTCACCTGCCCGCGCGGCTTCAATGGCTGCATTCAAGGCAAGTAAATTTGTCTGTTCAGCTATGCCCTGAATCTCAGTCAGGATATCGGTAATCGCATCACTATTTTTAACTAATTCTTGCAGGGCAAGCTCAGACGTTTTGACACTGTCTTTTACTTCACCGATGGATTGAGCATTCTTACTCACTAAGTCAGCACCAGACTCTGTTGACTCATTGGCATTACTAACCAGATCCGCCGTGCGGTTAGCATTACCTGCAATTTGCTGAGCAGAAGCTGACATTTCGGTCACAGCCGATACCATCTGATCAAGCAAATTACTCTGTTCATACATTTGCTCACTGGTCTGCTCACTGATATTTTTTCCGCGAGCTGAAAGTTCAGTCAAACGATTGCCAATCGGCAAGATACCTATGATGACCTGCTGAAGTTTTTGAATAAAGGTATTCAGTGGTCTAGCAAGGTGACTAGTCTCATCTTGACGTTTGATAGTGACCACTTGCGTTAGGTCAGCCTCACCACCAGCTAGCTTTTCGACAATTTTTGTCATGTCTAGTAACGGTTTGATACTGCTTTTAGCCACAAACCACACGACCACCATACCCACCAAGGCAAATAAAATACCAAAGACCAGGGTTAAGATGATGAATCGAGTTTTCTGCTGTTCCATGAACGATTCTTGTTGTCTGATGGCACTATAAATAACGTCATCAGGTACTGAAATATAAGCCACCCATGATTTATCACTTCCTGCTAGGGTGAAAGCTTTAAGTACAGTAATATGACCATCACGCGTAATAGTTTGGCTTACACCTGTAGATGCAACTTCAGCAATTTCAGTTGCATTAACAGGTTTTGCTTGGGCTAAATTCTGGCCAATCAACTCGGCTTTTTCACTATCACCAGCTAAAACCCCTCTAGGACTAAACAATAGAACTTCCCCTGCACCGTCATAGAGTTCGCTGTCCACTTTAACTACTTCGGCCTGAAGAAAATCTGCCGCAATATCAATGCCTGTCATGCCAACAAAGCGGCCACTATTCATCAGCGGAACAACCATACTGGTCAACAGTAAATCTTTGCCATTAACGGGGTAAATATAAGGGTCTATGACACAGTTTTTCCCTGTATCCTTCGGACAGAGATAATATTCACCCGCTCGAACACCATTTGCATCTTTAGTGGCATCTTCCAGTCCAACAAGCGGTTCGATACTGTACCCCCCGTTGCTGCCATGAACTATATATGGTGCGAAACGTCCACTTTCATCACTACTATCCGTTGCCCCGTAGAACCGATCACTGTTATCGAGTTTATTGGGTTCAAATGCCACATATGTACCTAGGAAGTTGGGACTTAACTCCAGCGTATTCTTCAAAATATCCGTAATGAGTGCGCGTTTATCACCTATCTCATCAGAGGCCATAATGGCATTGATAGACGCTGCAGTGGCATGAGCAGTATTGAGTGTTTTCTCCAAAGGTCTGAGTAGACTTGCACTGGTATCATCAGCAATGACATCCAAATACTTTTCAGCTTGTTGCTTGGTAATATCCGAACTAAAGTCAGCCAATTCAGTATTAATTTTTTCAAAGTTAAATACGACAACGACAGCGGTGATAAGAACGACGGACAAAAGACTCACGCCAGCCCATAGGGCAAATCGCTGCTGAATAGAAAGGTTCATTAAAACTCCATAAAAAAAGGCTTATAGCAAAACCGTTGATGTGAAAAATTCATGACATTCAGTGACTAAACAAGGTTAACGGACGGCTGCTTAGAGACTGAAGTTAATATACAAAGCCATTAAAAATGACAGATGAATCAAAAAATATAGAATATCGCAGAATTCATATAAGAAAACAATAGTTATTCAGATGAAACATGAATATGTTCACAATCTGAGATTAAAACAGACGCATTCCGACTTTTTTTACCGAGTTGGCAACCACTTCATTAACCACCCAATGGATGCCATGCCATTCAACATCATCACCTACAACAGGATGGCCACCTACTCGCAGCGAGATAAATTCCCCCAGAGTCATCGATGCTTGTTGTGGGCTAATAGTGAGCCCATAGGCCTTAGCCACATCGGTTAGGAGTGCATCGCCATTGAGTACAAATGAACCAAAAAAAGCGAGTTGCTGTTGGCGCAAAGTTGATTCGCCATCAAACAGTTTATTCAATGCTTCCAAATCACCTTCTCGACTAATAATGCACAACACATCCCCTACTTTTAGCCGTGTATTTCCTTTCGGGTGCAACATCTCCTCATTTCTGAATAATCCCGAAATCATCGCATCTGATGGAAAGCTAAGTAGCCTGATAGGCTGATCATCCAAGGCTTCATTTTCGACCTTATAAACAAACATTTCATAATCACGCTCAGGCAAAATCCCCAAACCACCGCGTTGACGTGGGCTGGCTGAGACTGGCATTTGTACTTTCATCCAACGAGCGACTGGTAACAAGGTTGTACCTTGAATTAACAAAGACAGAAGCACCACCATAAAGGCCACATTGAAATACATTTGTGCATTATCAACACCACCAATCACCGGGAAAATAGCCAGCACTATCGGCACAGCACCACGTAAGCCTACCCATGAAATAAAGCCGAGTTCTCGCCAGCGAAACTTAAAGAAAGGTTTAACGGAAAGCACCACCGCAATGGGTCTAGCAATAAAGATCAAAATGAGTGCTATCGCTAATGAGGGGATCGCATACATCAATAAATCGGTCGGTGTCACTAACAAACCCAATACTAAAAACAATCCAATTTGGCTTAACCACGCAAGACCGTCATACACCGGCAAAATATGCTGAAGCTGTCTCGTATTCTTGCT
>DRHY01000149.1 GCA_011052985.1 Methylophaga thalassica | reverse complement strand
CACACAGATGACTTTTTTCGTTTGCGACTCTTTCTTTTCTTGGATGGCTTACAGGGGCAATTAGAATGAAAATGAAACTCAACTCTCTCACCTGCGCAATGGCATTAGCCAGTTCAGCGCTCGTGGTACCTTCCGTATCTCAAGCGGCAGGTACGATTACATTTGGTGAAGACCAATACGTCAGTGTCGGTTTTGGCATGCGTGGAAGCTATTCCACTACCGAAGATTCTGCAAACGATGGTGGTCGTTCGAATGACTTTAATCTGGATAGTGCCAGACTTTACTTTTCAGGCTCACTGAATAAATACATCAAAGGTATGTTCAATACCGAAATGAACAGCGATGAGTCAATGAAAGTGATTGATGCTGCAGGTATTTTTCAGTTAACGCCTGATTTAGCTATCTGGGCTGGTCGTTTCTTATCACCAAGCAGCCGGGCTAATATGGCTGGACCTTATTACACATCAGGTGATGGTTACTGGCAGAACATCGCTGCTCGTTATGGCTGGAATGGCGGCACGATTGGTCGTGATGAGGGTGTGGCAGTTGTAGGTACAACCTTAGATCAACGTCTTGCATATTCTTTTGGTGCATTTGAAGCCGATAAAATTTTCTTCTTTAGTGGACTTGATTCAACTGATATTGCAGCAGCAGACAGAATAGCTACTAACAATGCAGACCAGTCTGACGAATTAATGTACGCGGGTCGTTTGCAATACAGCTTTTGGGATAAAGAGCCTGGCTATTACGGCACAGGTAACTACTTAGGTGCAAAAGATATTTTCACCATTGGTGTATTCGGACGTTCTAAAGAAGACGGCTCTGCATCAGCCTCAAATGTAGGTGACTACAGTCAATATGGTGCTGATTTGTTGATTGAGAAAAAACTTTCAACGGGCGCGGTATCACTTGAAGCCGCTTATTACGATTACGACACTGATGATGTGTTCTTATCTGAGCAGGGTGAAGCCTATGCAGTAGGTTTAGGTTACATCTTCAGCGAGAAAGTTGGCTGGGGTCAGTTCATGCCATTCGTTCATTACCAAAATTTCGATGCAGACAACGATATTGAAACAGAACGTACTGATTTTGGTGTGAACTACATTATTGATGGCTATAACGCCCAGATCACCGCTGTCTATAGAAACACTGAAGTCACCGATGACTCTGATCAAGATGCCTTTGTCATTAGTACACAACTTCAATTCTAAGATTCAGAACCAAACTGTAAAACCCTAACGGGAGAAAAAAATGAAAACCATAGTAAAACTCGATTTAGACAAAAAACCTTGGGAACAGGACGGTCAAATCCACAACCGTTGGCATCCTGATATCCCGATGATTTCCATGGTAAAACCGGGTGATGAATTCCGTGTTGAATGTATGGATTGGACGGGCGGTCAAATCGGTAACAATGACAGCGCGAATGATATTCGGGATGTTGATTTAACCCAAGTTCACTATTTAAGTGGTCCGATTGGTGTTGAAGGTGCCGAGCCTGGTGACTTGATGGTCGTTGATATCCTTGATGTAGGTACGTTTGAGGAGTCGCAATGGGGTTTCAACGGCTTATTTGCTAAAGAAAATGGCGGCGGTTTCTTAACTGACCATTTCCCTGAAGCAAGTAAATCGATTTGGGATTTCCATGGCATTTACACCACATCACGTCATATTCCAAACGTGCAATTTGCCGGCATTATGCATCCAGGTTTAATCGGTTGCTTACCGTCACAAGAAATGTTGGAAGAGTGGAATCAGCGTGAAGCTGACCTGATTGCGACTGATCCAGATCGTGTCCCAATGTTGGCTTGCCCACCTGAAGAGAAATCTGCAGTAATGGGTCGATTAAAAGGTGATGAAGCAGCCGCAGCAGCAAAAACCGGTGCACGTACAGTGCCACCGCGTGAGCATGGTGGTAACTGTGATATCAAAAACCTGACTAAAGGTTCACGTATCTACTTCCCTGTGTATGTGAAAGACGGTGGCCTATCAATGGGTGATCTTCACTTTTCTCAAGGTGACGGTGAAATCACATTCTGTGGTGCGATTGAGATGGCGGGTTACTTAGATATCCGTGTCAACTTAATCAAAGGCGGCGTTAAAAAATATGGGGTTAAAAACCCAATATTTAAACCAAGCGTTGTTGAACCTAAGTACCGTGATTACCTGATTTTTGAAGGTATATCAGTCGATGAGCAAGGCAAGCAACATTATCTAGATGTGAACGTTGCTTACAAACAAGCTTGTTTGAACGCGATTGAATACATGAAGAAGTTTGGTTACAGCGGACAGCAAGCCGTATCTATCTTAGGCACAGCCCCTGTTGAAGGTCATATCAGCGGTATCGTTGACGTACCAAATGCCTGTGCAACCTTATGGCTACCAACTGAAATCTTTGATTTCGACATCATGCCATCACCAGACGGTCCCCTTGAGTTGGTGACACCTGGTGTAAGTACAGCTAAAACATCTTAATTGATTAGAGGAAGAGTGCGATGCCTATTTACGACTACCGATGTGAGCAATGTGGCGAATTTTCGGCCTTACGCAAAATGAGTGAATCAAGTTTGCCTTGCACCTGCGAAAGCTGTGGCGAGCAAGCACCACGCATTATTTCAGCGCCTAATTTGGCGCTGATGAATGGCAGTACACGATCCGCTCATGAGCGTAATGAAAAATCGGCACATGCACCGAGACAGGCGCGACGTTCAAGTTGTGGTTGTTCAGGCTCGCACACTTGCTCGACATCAAACAAAGACACTACTTCAACTAATAAGCAAGAAGGAAATGGCCTATTGATGCAAACCAAGAAAACCGCACGACCCTGGATGCTTGGTCACTAAGCACCCACAAGATTGTTTTTAACTGGAGATAAATGATGAAACATTTTAGTCGAAGAAAATTCTTAGGCAAAACAGGTGCACTTTTAGGTGCAATGATTGCTGCAGGCTTTATTAGCACTACCGCTATGGCCGAAGATTATCCAACTGCGACCGTTAATACTACAGGTCTAGCTGTCACAGATGACAAGGTTCAAGTCGGTATTCTTCACTCACTGACGGGCACAATGGCAATCAGTGAAACAGGCGCTCAAGAAGCTGAAAAATTAGCTATTAAGCAAATCAACGAAAGTGGCGGTATTTTGGGTCGTCAAATCGAAATCATTCAGGAAGATGGTGCGAGTGATTGGCCAACGTTTGCTGAAAAATCAAGAAAACTATTGGTTAACGATAAAGTAGCTGCAGTATTTGGCTGCTGGACATCAGCGTCACGTAAAGCAGCTTTACCTGTTTTCGAACAACAAAACGGTTTGCTTTACTACCCAACTTTCTATGAAGGATTAGAGCAATCACATAACGTGATTTACACCGGTCAAGAAGCAACACAACAAATCCTTGCTGGTTTGGATTGGGTTGCTAAAGAAAAAGGTGCGAAAACATATTATTTGATTGGTTCTGACTACATCTGGCCACGTACTTCGATGAAAATTGCACGTAAACACATCGAAAACGTATTGGGTGGAAAAGTGGTTGGTGAAGAATACAAACCACTAGGCGATACTCAGTTTGGTTCTGTTATCAACAAAATCCGTTTGAAAAAACCTGATGTTATCTTCGCTGCCGTAGTTGGTGGTTCAAACGTTGCTTGGTTCAAACAGTTAAATGCAGCGGGCATCACTGGTAAGAAACAAACATTGGTGACAATCTCAGTAACAGAAGATGAAGTATTAGGCATCGGTGGTGAAAACCTCGAAGGCTTCTATTCTGTAATGAAATACTTCCAAAGTTTGGATAACCCAAACAACGCGGCATTCGTAAAAGCATTTAAAGAAATGCACGGCGAAGACAGTGTTATTGGTGATGTAACTCAAGCGGCTTACTTAGGTCCTTGGTTATGGAAAGCAGCTGTAGAAAAAGCAGGCAGCTTTGACGTAGATAAAGTGGTAGCGGCTTCTGAAGAAGGTGATATCGAATTAACTACTGCACCAGAAGGTTATGTGAAACTTCATCCTAACCACCATCTGTGGAGCTACACTCGCGTAGCTGAATGGCAAAAAGACGGTCAAGCGAAAGTGGTTTACGAATCACCAGAACTTATCGAACCAAACCCATTCCCAGCTGGTTATCAATAGATCGAAAAAACCGATGAGAACAGGCTGCTTCGGCGGCCTGTTCCTTCGTCTATCAAGCACAATTACACAGTATTTAGCTATTTCCTTTGGAGTGACGTTATGGGCGAATATTCAATACAAGAATTGACTTCAATTCTGGCCATGCAAGGGTTCGCAGGTTTGAGTTTATTCAGCGTTCTTTTACTTATGGCGCTGGGCCTTGCAATAATTTTCGGACAGATGGGCGTCATTAACATGGCCCATGGCGAGTTTATGGCAATTGGTGCGTATACCACCTATATGTTGTCTGTAGTAACAGAAAAGCATTTTCCTGGATTTTTACCTTATTATTTCTTCTTCGCGATAATTGCGTCCTTCTTTGTCGCTGGCATCGTAGGCTATTTTGTCGAATGGATATTAATAAGGCATTTATATAAACGTCCACTGGACACATTATTAGCCACGTGGGGTTTAAGTCTTATCATGCAGCAAATCTTCCGTTCACTGTTCGGTGCACGTGAAGTAAGTCCAACATTACCTGATTGGTTAATGGGCTCTTACATGCCAACGGATACTATCTTTATTCCAATTAACGGCATGTTTGTTTTGGGGTTAACAACGCTGGTTACACTTGGTGTATTCACGTTGATGTACCGTTCATCGTGGGGCTTGAATGTCCGTGCAACTACTCAAAATCGTATTATGAGTGGCGCCGTCGGCATCAACACAACTCGCGTTGATCGTATGACCTTTGCTTTAGGTTGTGGTATCGCCGGTGTTGCTGGTGCAGCATTCACAACTATAGCTTCAACTGGACCAACGACAGGTTCTCTTTATATCGTAGACACCTTTATGGTGGTGGTCTTCGGTGGCGCTGCAAGTTTATTCGGCACTATCGCCTCTGCCTTTAGTATCGCTCAAGCTCAATCAATTCTTGAGTTCTTCATCAGTGGTTCTATGGCAAAAGTTCTGACCTTACTCACACTGGTCATCATTTTAATGATGCGTCCAGAAGGTCTGTTCTCTATCAAAGTTCGTAAATAAGGTTGGGGGTGAATATGAGTTTCTTTTATGAACGGTTCTTAGGCGGTAAAAATGGGGCAT
>DRHY01000148.1 GCA_011052985.1 Methylophaga thalassica | reverse complement strand
TCAGATGTCAATTTGCCTACTGATGCCGTGAAACAATATCTACTGGAACAGGTCTCACAATTACGCCATAATGCTTAGTGATTCTGTTGAGGCTTTCAATGGCTGATTCAATACAACTTTAAGAATAATAACAATAGGGAGTTCATGATGGCTAAAGCACAAACGTTACAAGATCCATTTTTAAACGCACTGCGTAAGGAGAATGTGTCCGTATCAATCTACTTAGTCAATGGTATTAAATTACAAGGCCAAATTGATTCTTTTGATCAATTTGTCATTCTGCTGAAAAATTCAGTTAATCAAATGGTTTATAAACATGCTATATCAACTATCGTCCCAGCACGGAATGTTAATATCAGTCATGAAGAATAGGAGTTATTGATTGTTCGATCGTCCAGATAGTCAATCAGCTTTCGATGAGTCTGATGATAAAGAAGCTGTTGTACTTGTCCACCTAAATTTTAATGATCCTGATTATGATGAATCTCAACAAGAGTTTAGAGAGCTTGTAGGTTCAACAGGTGCTCGAATCGCTACAATCATTCAAGGTAAGCGACAAAGGCCAGATCCAAAATATTTTGCAGGTACAGGAAAGGTCGAAGAAGTTGCTGAACATGTCAATGCCTCACATGCTGCGCTTGTGATTTTCAATCATGAGCTTTCACCAAGCCAAGAGCGTAATTTAGAACATAAGCTGCAGTGTCGTGTTCTTGGCAGAACAGGGCTCATACTGGATATTTTCGCTAGAAGAGCACGGTCGCACGAAGGTAAACTTCAAGTTGAATTAGCACAGTTACAGCATCTATCAACACGGTTAGTCCGCGGCTGGACGCATCTTGAAAGACAAAAAGGTGGCATCGGTTTACGTGGTCCTGGTGAAACTCAGCTAGAAACGGATAGAAGGCTCTTAGGTCAACGTATTAAGTCATTAAAAAAACGACTGTCAAAAGTGCAATCTCAACGAGAACAAGGAAGGCGATCTCGTCAAAGAGGTGGTGTGCCTGTAGTATCACTAGTAGGCTACACTAATATGGGAAAATCGACACTTTTTAATCGAATTACCTCTGCAGAGGTCTATGCCGATAATCGTCTCTTTGCCACTCTCGATCCCACACTTCGACGGATGAAGCTTCAAGATACATCTATGCTAATCATGGCTGACACAGTGGGTTTTATTCGTGACCTTCCTCATGATTTGGTCGAATCATTTAGCTCAACGTTGGATGAAACACGCGACGCCGCTTTACTGCTCCATGTTGTTGATGCCGGTGCTGGTGATAGAGATGACTTGATTCATCACGTTAATGACGTATTAAGCCAAATCCAAGCCGATGCTGTACCACAACTCATTGTCTACAATAAAATAGATACTGTTGAGGGGATGAAGCCACGTATTGAGCGTGATGAAGAAGGTGCCGCTATTCGCATATGGCTTTCAGCAAAAACAGGTGAAGGTTTGAATTTACTTCGTGAGGTACTACAAGAGTACTTCCCTGATAATGAATTAGAAAACTATATTCACTAACTACGACGGTTTTGGTTGCTTATAGCTAACATGTCCGTAAAATAGTGCTACTTTGATACATTTCTCTATTATTTAACTTGGAGAGCTACATGGCTTGGAATGAACCCGGAAATGGGGATAAAGACCCGTGGGGTAATCGTGGCAATGATGGTCCACCTGATCTGGATGAGGTCGTTCGTAATATGCAACGTAAATTAGGTGGCATATTTGGTGGTAACAAGGGCACAGGCACACCAGATGGAGGATCACCAAGTCAAGGTGGTTTATTTGGTTTTGGTGTGATTGCTGTGATCGCCATTATTGTCTGGTTACTGTCAGGAATTTATATTGTCGATCCTGCTGAACGCGGTGTTGTTCTGCGGTTCGGCCAATATCACTCGACAGCCATGCCTGGTCCTCATTGGCATTTACCTTCACCGATTGATAAGGTCGAGATTGTTGATGTGGATGGCATTAGAACCGCCGAAATTGGTTATCGTAGTGGCGGAACACGTGGTAGTGGTAGTGTCTTGTCCGAGTCACTAATGCTGACACAAGATGAAAACATTATTGATTTAAAAGTAGCGATGCAATATAGAGTTCAAGATGCGGCCGACTACTTATTTAATGTTAGAAATCCTGATGTAGTATTAAGACAAATGATGGAAAGTGCTGTCCGTGAAACCGTGGGTCGCTCAAAAATGGACTTCGTATTAACGGAAGGTAGAAGTGCTGTTGCTAACAGTATCGAATCGTTATTGCAAAATATGCTCGACGAGCATGATGCTGGCTTGCTGATTACCAGTATCAATCTACAAGATGTACAGCCACCTGAGCAAGTTCAGTCAGCTTTTGCTGATGTTGTGAAAGCACGTGAAGATGAAGTAAGACAAAAGAATCAAGCCGAAGCATATTCTAATGATATTTTGCCAAAAGCACGTGGTCGTGCTTTCCGTATCGAGCAAGAAGCCGAAGCATATAAAAGCGAAGTTATTGCTAAGGCCCAAGGTGACGCTAGCCGATTTACCCAAGTCATGAATGCTTACGAGCAGGCTCCTGCAATTACAAGGGAACGACTTTATTTAGATACCATGGAGTCTGTTTACTCAAAGAGTCAAAAAGTCATGGTTGATCTAGATGGTAATGGTTCAAATGTACTTTATTTGCCTCTGGATCGGATGACAAGTTCTTCTCGTAACAGTAGTAGTTCACTAGACCTCAATTCACTTAATTATCCATCGTCTAGTTCAACAACTAATAGTAGTTCAACAACAAACAGCTCTACTACTGATTCACGAAGCAGGGGAGGACGCTAATCATGAGTTCTAAGTTAACAGTATTTTTAATCCTTATTGCTTTAGCGATTATTACTTTGAGCTCATCTGTATTTGTGGTTGATGAACGTCAAAAAGCGTTGCTATTGAGGTTGGGGCAAATCGAAGCATCTGATTTTAAACCTGGCTTGCACTTTAAAATGCCCTTTGTAACAGATGTAAAAAAATTCGATAGCCGTGAATTGGCTTTGGACGCACAACCAGCTAAGTACTTAACCGGTGAAAAAAAGAACGTTATAGTTGATTCTTTCATTATCTGGAAAATCAGTGATGTAGCAACCTACTTCACTGCAATGGGTGGTGATGAGCAACGTGCTGCACTTCGCTTGTCTCAGATCATTAAGGATGGATTACGCGCAGAATTTGGTAAACGCACCATTCAAGAAGTGGTTTCAGGTGATCGCGTTAGCATGGTCAAACATATACTGGATGAAGCTAATCGTGTTGCTCAGGGCTTTGGTATTTCAATATTAAACATTCGTATCAAACGTATTGATCTACCCCCTGAAGTTAGTTCATCTGTCTATACTCGTATGGAAGCTGAACGCGAACGTGTAGCCAAAGAACTTCGTTCGCAAGGTGCTGAAGAATCTGAGAAGATTCGTTCTGATGCAGATCGTCAACGTTCAATTATCGTCGCTGAGGCTAAAAGTAAATCTGAAAAAATACGTGGTGACGGCGATGCTCAAGCCACAGAAATTTATGCCAAAGCATTTGGTGCCAATGAAGAGTTCTATTCTCTTTATCGTCGTCTGACAGCATATAAAAATGTATTTAGTGGTAATGACATGTTGGTTATTGAACCAACGGGTGATTTTTTCAAACGCTTTAATGATGCTTCTGAAACGGCTAAGTGAATGAAGCACTAACGCATAGTCTCTGGTTAGCAACGGCATTAATGCTTGTATTAGAAGGCATTATGCCGTTTGCTGCTCCAGATGCATTTAAAAAATTATTATTACAGATAGCCAGCATGTCTGACCGACACATACGAGTAAGCGGTTTGATAACGATGTTGTTTGGCTTGATTCTTTTGTACTGGATAAATTAATTCATAATGACTATCAAAGAGAGCTGGCTGTTACCTGAAGGTATCGATGAACTCATGCCCGAAGAGGCCGCGCAGTTAGAAACGATGCATCGTTCTCTAGTTGACCTGATGAGAAGCTGGGGCTATCAGTTAGTGGTCCCGCCATTAGTTGAATACTTAGATTCACTTTTAACAGGCACAGCAAAAACCCTAGATATCCAAACCTTTAAATTAACCGATCAACTATCTGGTCGTATGCTAGGTATTCGAGCTGATATGACGCCTCAAGTTGCTCGTGTTGCGGCACACAAACTACGTCATCAATCTGATGTTTTACGCCTCTGTTATATCGGTAGCGTTTTACGAACGTTACCTCAAGGTATGGGAGGTTCACGAAATCCGATTCAACTTGGCGCTGAAATATATGGGCATACCGGTCCTGAAAGTGATATTGAAAGTATTGAGCTGATGGTCAAGCTGTTGAGTGTGGGGGGGATTTCCACATTGGCTTTAGATATTGGTCATGTTGGGATTTATCGTGGATTGGCAGAATATGCTGCTTTGAATTCTGAGCAAGAACATGCGTTATTCTCGGCATTACAGCGTAAAGCTTCTGCAGAAATCGATGACTTATTGATTCAGTTCAGTCTACCGAAAAAAGCAGATGAGATGCTCAGAGAGTTGGCCGAGTTAAATGGTGATATGAGTACTCTCGACAGGGCATCAGAAGTGCTTTCACATGCTCCTGACAGTGTAAAGTCTGCACTTGATACATTGAAAATAATTGCTAAGACGCTTACTAAACAGCTTCCAGATATCGCAATTAACTTTGATCTGGCTGAGTTGCGTGGCTATGACTATCACACCGGTGTTGTCTTTGCCGCCTATAAACCCGATTCATCCGAAGCGATAGCCCTGGGCGGACGTTATGATGATATTGGCGAAGAGTTTGGCCATGGTCAACCTGCGACTGGTTTTAGTCTGGATATCAAGAAGCTCATTACTCAGTTACCAAGAACGCTTCAGCAAACTGAAACGATAGGTGTCATCTGGTCTGATGATATCAGTCAACAAGAATACGTAGAAACATTAAGGAAGTCTGGTCGAGTAGTAATATACCAATTTCCAGATGCTGAGATTTCAACAACGCACACATTAGTTAAATCAGATGGTCACTGGCAAGTGACTGAAACAGGAACACAAAATCGTGGCTAAAAATATAGTAGTAATTGGCTCTCAATGGGGCGATGAAGGTAAAGGTAAACTTGTAGATTTATTGACAGACAATGTCTCTGCGGTGGTCAGATTTCAAGGTGGACACAATGCCGGTCACACCTTAGTTATTGACGGTAAAAAGACGGTTCTTCACCTCATTCCTTCAGGTATTCTTCGTGAAAATGTGCAATGTCTTATTGGTAATGGTGTTGTTGTTTGCCCTGATGCCTTAATAAAAGAAATGACTGAGCTAGAAGCGAATGGTATTCCAGTTCGCCAACGCCTTAAAATCAGTGCCGCTTGTCCACTTATTCTGCCTTATCACATCGCTCTTGACCAAGCGCGTGAATTAAGACTTGGTAAAGCGGCAATTGGCACAACAGGTCGAGGCATCGGTCCTGCATATGAAGATAAAGTTGGACGCCGTGGACTTCGACTTGGTGATCTGAACGACGAACATAGTTTTGCCGAAAAGCTTAAAGAAGTAATGGAATTCCATAACTTCTCTCTGGTGAATTACTACAAAGTCGACGCTGTCAGCTATGAAAAAGTGCTGGAAGAGACACTTGCCATGCGCGACATTTTATTACCGTTGATTGCAGATATACCCGCCATGCTTCAGGACTATCACAAAGCAGGTGATAACGTGATGTTTGAGGGCGCGCAAGGTGCGTTATTGGACATCGATCATGGCACATATCCATACGTCACTTCATCAAATACTACCGCCGGTGGAAGTGCTACTGGCTCTGGTGTTGGGCCATGTCATATAGACTATGTCTTGGGTATCACAAAAGCTTACGCCACTCGTGTTGGAGCAGGACCTTTCCCTTCAGAGCTGTTTGACGATACGGGCAAATACTTAGCTGAAAAAGGCATGGAGAAAGGCGCAACCACGGGACGTGATCGACGCTGTGGCTGGTTGGATATGGTGGCATTAAATCGTGCTAGCTGGATTAATAGCATCACAGGGCTGTGTTTAACAAAACTTGATGTCCTAGATGGCATTGAAACTATTCGACTATGTGTGGCTTATGAAAAAAATGGTCAACCAGTTGATATTTTGCCTTTGAGTGCTGATGAATTTGAAGGATGCAAACCGGTATACGTGGATATGCCTGGCTGGACAGAATCTACCCTTGGCATCACTGATTACGAAAAACTACCTGCTAATGCACGTGCATATATTGAAAAAGTAGAAGAGTTAGCCGGGGTTCCGATTGATATTATCTCTACAGGTCCTGACCGCCGAGAAACTATAATAAAACGCGACTTATTTGACGTCTAAGAAAAAGCCCTCATCATGAGGGCTTTTTTATATCTGCCATGTTTGTATTTACTTAGCCAAAATCGTAGCCATGATGGCTGAGTAATCAGTATCTGATAATCCCATATCCTCGGCTTTTCCTAATAACTTTTCGATGCCCTCTAATGCGCTTGTATCCAAGTTAAGCGAATCAGCAACTGTCAAAAATAGCCGTGTATCTTTAGCTAAATGTTTGGTTGGGAAATTAGGATTTGTATAATCACGTTCGAGCATACGCGTTAGCTTTTTATCAAAGGTAGGTGCATACAAAGCACTTTTCCTGACTATGTCCATGAAATCTTCAGTCGCGATAGCTTCTTTTTCAACTAAAGCTAAACTCAATGCAAACGTGGCAGTGAGCCCTGCTATTAATTGATTCATCGCTAATTTAACAGTGGCTGCCTGGCCGACAGAGCCAATATATTTTGGCTCATCTCCTATAAGTCTTAATACTGACAACGCATAGTCAAACTCTTTACGTTCGCCAGCTGCCATCAAAATTAAATTACCACTCCCGGCTTCAGGTAAGCTTCCTAAAACTGGGCACTCCAGATATCGTCCAGACTTGAATTCAATTTTAGAAGAGATCTCGCGAGACTGTTCTGGGGAGATGGTGCCCATTTGTATGATTAGACTGTCTTTTAGCGTGTCCGGTGAAATTGGATCAAGTACTTCACTGATTGCTTCAGCATCACTAAGAAACAACAAACAGATATCGGTTTGCTCAATGAGTGATTGCGCAGATTCAGCAACTATTGCACCTCTGGCGGCGAGTGATTGACATTTTTCTGCTGTTCGGTTGAATACTGTTAGAGACTGATTTTCATCGAGCAGATGATCGGCTAGCGCCTGCCCCATTAAGCCTATGCCTATTAATCCAATTTTCATTCGTTAATACTCGAAAAATAAGTGAATAAAACTCACACTATGCCATAGATGCCATCAGCGTTGTGAGATAGAATAATGTCCCATTTTACAGTAGATACAGGGGAATACTGTGTACAAGAAAAACATGACCATTGCCGGTTTTGATGATGACGTGTTCAACGCTATTGCTGCGGAAGATAAGCGTCAGGAAGATCATATCGAACTTATTGCTTCTGAAAACTACACTAGCCCACGTGTTATGGAAGCGCAAGGCTCATCACTGACTAATAAATATGCCGAGGGTTATCCTGGCAAACGTTATTATGGTGGTTGTGAACATGTCGACACAGTTGAAACCATTGCTATTGAAAGAGCTAAAACATTATTTGGTGCTGATTACGCCAATGTTCAGCCTCATTCTGGTTCACAAGCTAATGCCGCTGTTTACTTAGCACTCCTGCAAGCTGGAGACACAATTTTAGGGATGAGTCTTGCGCATGGTGGTCACTTAACGCATGGTGCCAAGGTGAGTGCGTCGGGCAAGATTTATAATTCAGTTGCCTATGGTATCAATACTGACACCGGCGAAATTGATTACGACGAAGTTGAAAAGCTAGCGCAAGAACACAAACCGAAAATGGTTGTAGCAGGCTTTTCTGCATACTCACGCGTCATTGACTGGCAGCGTTTTAGAGATATTGCTGATTCTGTTGGTGCCTATTTGCTTGTTGATATGGCCCATGTCGCTGGTTTGGTTGCTGCGGGTTTATACCCAAGTCCAATTCAAATCGCCGACGTTGTGACAACGACCACACATAAAACACTTCGTGGTCCACGCGGTGGTCTCATCTTGGCTAAGTCAAACCCTGAGATCGAGAAAAAGCTTAACTCGGCAGTGTTCCCCGGCTTTCAAGGTGGACCGTTGATGCATGTGATTGCTGCTAAAGCGATTGCCTTTAAGGAAGCAATGCTTCCAGAATTTAAAATCTATCAAGAACAAGTCATTAAAAATGCACGAGTAATGGCTGAAGTATTCATGACCCGCGGATACGATGTAGTCTCTAAAGGTACTGATGATCATCTTTTCTTGGTCAGCTTTATAGAAGCTGGTTTGACGGGTAAAGAAGTCGATGCTTGGCTTGGCGCTGCACATATCACTGTTAATAAAAACGCTGTGCCTAACGATCCTCAATCACCATTTGTGACTTCAGGTATTCGTGTTGGGACACCTGCTGTAACGACTCGCGGCTTCAAAGAAGAAGAGTGTCGCGACCTAGCAAATTGGATGTGTGACGTTATTGATGCCGGTGGTAGTGAAGAAGTTATCAAAGCGGTAGTCAGTAAAGTTGTTGCTCTCTGTGACCGTCTGCCTGTTTATAGCTAAAGTGAGTTAGGGCGATGCGCTGTCCATTTTGTGGAGCAGATGATTCAAAAGTAGTTGATTCACGTTTGTCGGCGGAGGGTGACGCTATCCGCCGCCGACGAATGTGTGTCGAATGTAATGAACGATTCACGACTTATGAAAATGCTGAATTGAGTCTTCCAAGACTGATAAAACGAGATCGTTCACGTGAACTATTTGATGAGAACAAACTGAGAGCAGGACTCATGCGAGCTCTCGAAAAACGACCTGTCAGCATTGATGCTGTCGATACGTCAGTTAAAACCATCACACGAAAACTATGGGCAACGGGTGAGCGAGAAGTCGATAGCCGCCTAGTCGGCGATTGGGTGATGGATGCACTGAGAGAACTTGATGAAGTCGCTTATGTTCGTTTTGCATCGGTTTACCGAAGCTTTCAGGATGTGAATGCCTTCCGTGAAGAAATTGAACGAATGGAAAATAAGCTTGAATCCTACGATAAGGAATAATCTTGTCATTCTTGCCTATCTGTTTGAGCACTAACGCAGCATTTTTTAAACTATGATAGGGACGAAGCCCCTTAAGGTAAGACACTGATGGTCATCCATCATACGTATATGGCAAGAGCCATCGAGTTAGCAAAGCGAGGTTTATACACTACAGATCCTAATCCTCGCGTGGGTTGTGTCATTGTCAAGGATGATGTGATCATTGCAGAAGGTTGGCATCAACGTGCTGGAGAAGGGCACGCTGAAGTCAATGCATTAGCCCAGGCTGGTAGCCAAGCTGAAGGTGCTGATTGTTATGTGACATTGGAGCCTTGTAGTCACCACGGCCGCACGCCACCTTGTGCAGACGCGCTAATTGCTGCAAAGGTGAAATGTGTCTATATTGCCATGAAAGACCCTAATCCTTTGGTATCTGGCAATGGTATTCAGCGATTGCGTGATGCTGGAATCGACGTTCATATTGATATTTTAACGACTGAATCTGAAAAGCTAAATCCAGGGTTTATTAAACGTATGCGTCAAGGTAAACCTTTTGTCACCAGTAAGGTGGCGATGAGTTTAGATGGACGTACCGCTATGGCATCGGGTGAAAGTCAATGGATTACGGGCAATGATGCCCGGCTTGATGTACAAAAATTACGCGCCAGAAGTTCGGCTATTTTGACTGGAATTGCCACTATCTTATCAGATGATCCGTTACTTAATGTGCGTCTTTCTGAACACGATGGTCTATACCCAAATGGGCAGATTGTCAGGCAGCCACTCCGTGTGATTGTTGATAGCCAAGCAAGATTGCCAGCAGAAGCAAAAATCCTCGAGCAAACAACTATTTTGCATGTCACGGCTGTCAATCACTCCATCGTTGAAGACGAACATCATCTGATCTTGCCAGCGGCGAATAAGCGCATTGATTTGTCTGCCTTAATGGATAATCTTGCTCATCGCGGTATAAATGAAGTGATGGTAGAAGCGGGTAGTGTTCTCAATGGCGCCCTGTTAGAGGCGGGCCTTATAGACAAGCTGGTGATTTATATTGCCCCTAAGATTATGGGTGATATGGCTAGAGGTGCATTTAACTTACCCAATTTGTTGACGTTGTCAGACAGTATCAATCTGCACATTGACGATATCCGAGCGGTCGGCCAAGATTGGCGTATCACAGCTACACCTATATACAATCAGGAAATATAATCGATGTTTACCGGTATTATTGCGGCGTTAGGTCGTGTCGAGTCAGTACAACCCAGTGGTGGTGATCTCAGGCTAAGAGTGGATGTCGGAAAGCTTGATCTTTCAGACGTTATCCTTGGTGATAGCATTGCTGTTAATGGCGTATGTTTAACTGTTGTTGAACTAAATCATCCTCACATCGGTTTTGATGTGTCGAGAGAAACCTTAGATAGAACCAGTATTGGTCAAGCCAGTTCTGGTGCGCAATTAAATCTAGAAAAAGCATTGGCCGTCGGTGATAGATTGGGTGGACATATGGTGAGTGGACATGTGGATGGTTTAGGCAAAATCATTGACCTATCACCCTCAGCTCGCTCAGTGAAGTTTCGCATACAGGTACCTGCTAGCCTAGAACGCTATATTGCAGAGAAAGGTTCGATTTGTATTGATGGTGTGAGTTTGACCGTCAATAATGTTGGTCCCGAATGGTTTGAAATCAATATTATTCCTCACACAATGCAAGAGACGATCATCCAGCATTACAAGCTGGGTCATATTGTTAACTTGGAAGTGGATCTGATTGCTCGCTATCTAGAACGTTTAATCCCTGGACAGCAGACTGGTATTACAACTGAAACATTAAAAAAACATGGTTACATCTAATATGCAATTGAATACAACCGCTGAAATTATCGATGATCTAAGACAAGGCAAAATGGTTATCATCATGGATGATGAGGATCGCGAAAATGAAGGCGATATCATTATGGCTGCTGAAAAAGTCACGCCAGAAGCGATTAATTTTATGGCACGTTTTGGTCGCGGTTTAATTTGTCTTACACTTAGCGAACAACGCTGTCGAGAATTACGCTTACCTTTAATGGTGACGGATAATCAAGCAGCCTATGCAACGAACTTTACGGTTTCAATCGAGGCGGCAGAAGGTGTCACTACGGGTATTTCTGCGGCCGATCGTGCTTTGACAGTCCAAGTTGCAGTAGATCCACAGAGTCAACCGGAGGATTTAGTTCAGCCTGGACATATCTTTCCCTTAAAAGCCCAACCAGGCGGTGTATTGACACGTGCCGGCCATACAGAAGCAGGCTGTGATCTTGCTCAATTAGCTGGCTGCTCACCTGCCTCAGTCATTGTCGAAATTTTAAATGATGATGGCAGTATGGCACGACGCTCAGATTTAGAGGTTTTTGCCAAAGAACATAATCTTAAAATAGGTACGATTGCTGATTTAATTAGCTATCGATTGGAAAATGAAATGACGATTGAAAAATTGTCAGAATGTCACTTTCCAACCGAATATGGTGATTTCAAGTTGATCAGCTTTCAAGACACAGTTAATTCACAAGTGCATTTGGCTTTGACTTACGGCGATATTGAAGCTGATGAAGAAACGATTGTTCGTGTGCATATGGCGGACCCATTGGGTGATATTTTGAGTTCTGTCAGAGAGCCTTCACATTGGGCTGTCCCTGATGTAATGAAAAACATTCAACAAGCAGGTAAAGGTGTCTTGGTAGTCTTACGATTACCTGAACAAAATAAGCAATTAGCTGCAAAAGTTGCCCGTTATCAGCGCGAAGATCGTGATGAGAGTCCATTGCCGATTAAAACTGGCTGGGACTTGCGTACATTTGGGGTTGGGGCACAAATCTTATCTGCCATTGGTGTTAAAAAGATGAGAGTGATGGGGACACCAACTAAATTAACGGGTGTATCTGGCTTTGGGCTTGAGTTAACAGGTTATGTCGAGGCTGACGATATCTAATGACTCGGCGTATTTTTGTCGTAGCTGGTGAAGCTTCTGGTGATGCTCATGCTGGACGCATGCTCAGTGCTTTGAGGCAGCAAAGGCCTGATATCGAAGTCGCTGGTATCGGCGGAGATACAATGCGACAAGCTGGCGTCAACATTGTCACTGATTTTTCAGAGTTAGCAGTGATGGGGTTGGTAGAGGTTTTAAAGCGTTACCGTCATATTAAAGGTGTATTCAATCAGACAGTTGATTACCTGAAAGCAGAAAAACCTGACCTACTAGTCCTTGTTGATTACCCTGGCTTTAATCTTAAGCTCGCCAAAAAAGCACATCAATTAGGCATTCCTGTTGTGTATTACATTAGTCCCAAAGTTTGGGCTTGGCGTGCCGGAAGAATAAAAGATATCAAAAAATATGTTGATACGATGTTGGTCCTGTTTCCTTTTGAACAAGATATCTACGAGGATGCCGGTGTCGCTGTAAGTTGTGTTGGTCACCCTTTAGTGGATGCTGTTCACTCATCCATGAGCCAAGAAGAGGCAAAACGACATTTTGATTTAGACGCATCGTCGAAGGTATTAGGTTTATTTCCTGGTAGTCGCCGCAGTGAAGTGCAAGCGCTATTACCAACCATGCTTGCTGCAGCAGAAAAAATTCAGCAATCGTTCCCTGAAACACAGATTGTTTTGCCATTAGCACCAGGATTACAAGCTAATCTATTAAACGAAATGCTAGCATCTTCTTCTGCAAATGTTAGGGTTGTTTCAGGTGGGTTTTATGACTTGATTAAAGCCTGTGATGGCATTGTAGCTGCATCAGGAACAGTGACTCTAGAAATTGCTCTGATGGGCGTACCCCATTTGATTGGCTACCGAGTCGCGCCAATCAGTTATATGATTTTAAGCCGATTGGTAAAAATTCCTTATGTTGGCTTGTGTAATATTGTGACGGGCAAAAATATTATTACTGAATTGCTGCAAGATCAGATGACAGTTGATGAATTAGTGCCTCATCTGAAAACGTTTTTGACACAAAAGCACAAAAAACATGAAGCTGAGCAGATACAGCAACAAGTGTTGACTGCTTTAGGTCCTGCTGGTGGAGCATTTAATGCGGCATCGTGTATTAGCAAACTAGTGGCTGAGTGATATGAATGAGCTGACCTTAGTGGCCGGGGTTGATGAGGTGGGACGAGGTCCGCTCGCCGGTCCTGTGGTCACAGCAGCGGTAATATTGGATCCTGCTTTTCCAATTGAAGGACTAGCAGACTCTAAAAAACTCACTGAAAAAAAACGTGAGGCGCTGGTTCCACTTATTCAGCAACATGCATTAGCTTGGGCAATGGGGCGTGCAGAGCCACAAGAAATAGATGAAATCAATATTCTTCAAGCCAGCTTGTTAGCAATGAAGCGGGCAGTGGAGGCCTTAACCATTCCACCTCAACATGCATTGGTAGATGGTATTCATGCACCAATGTTGAACTGTCCGGTGACCACTATCATTAAAGGTGACCAAACAGAACCCGCCATTGCAGCTGCCTCGATTCTGGCGAAAGTTGCTCGCGATCACGAAATGCAAAGGATGGAAGTCTATTATCCTGGCTATGGCTTTGCTAAGCACAAAGGGTATCCCACCAAGCAACATCAAGAAGCCTTAATGCAGTTGGGTCCCTGTGATATTCATCGTCACTCCTTTCGTCCTGTTCAATTAGCCATTAAGTCGTGAAATTACGTCGAGATAGGGCTTCAAAACCTAACAAGCATGGTATTATTCACAACTTATGCTGTCTCTAAATAAAATCTTTAATAAGTTGGTAAAAAGGAATAAGACAAACGGAAGCTCCCGTCAATCTGTTCCTGAGCCCATCATCGTGCCACGTAGTGAGCACTCCATATCTCGTAAGCAAATCAGTCAACAGGCATTGAAGGTACTTTACACCCTCAAAGAAGCAGGCTTTGATGCCTACTTAGTGGGGGGCTGTGTCAGAGACTTGCTGTTAGGTCATGAACCTAAAGACTTTGATGTGGCTACCAATGCCTTACCTGAACAAGTACATAAATTATTTAAGCGCAGTCGTTTGATTGGCCGTCGATTTAAATTAGTACATGTTGGATTCGGCCGCGATGTTATCGAAGTCGCTACTTTTCGTGCGCCACCGGAAGCAAGTAATCATGTTGATAAGCAAGGGCGTATTGTTCAAGATAATGTTTATGGCACACTTGAGCAGGATGCGTGGAGAAGAGACTTTACCATTAACGCGTTGTATTACAACATCCGTGATTTCTCGATTATTGATTACACTGGAGGTATTAAAGACCTCAATGCTGGCCTTATAAGACTTATCGGTGATGTAGAAACACGTTATCGTGAAGATCCAGTAAGAATGTTACGTGCCTGTCGTTTCTTAGCAAAACTGGGGTTAAAACTAGAAGCAGAAACTGAATCAGGCATGTTTGCCTGGGCGACATTAATAAAAGATATACCGCCCGCGAGATTGTTTGATGAAACCTTGAAACTTTACATGAGTGGTTATGCTGCGGTCGCTCATGAACTGGTTTGCCATTATGGCTTATTTGACCATCTCTACCCACAAACGGCCGCTTTACTCCATCAAGAAAAAGATGCATATCCCAGAACGATGCTAATGAAAGCGCTGGAAAATACGGATAAGCGTATTGAAGCAGGTAAGCCGATCACTCCAGCCTTTTTGTTTGCTGCCTTGTTATGGGAGCCTGTAAGACAGGAAATGATGTTGCTAATGGAAAAGGGAATGCCTGATATTCCTGCTATGCAAAGAGCGGCATCAGAAGTGGTCAGTCAACAAATTCAACGGGTCTCAATACCTAAACGTTATAGCTTAGTGACTCGTGATATATGGACGCTACAGCCTCGCTTAATAAAGCGACAAGGAAAGCGGGCATTTCGAACACTGACGCATCCCAAATTTCGTGCTGCCTATGATTTCTTGGCATTAAGAAGTGATGCTGGTGAGCCACTTGATGAGATTGTGGACTGGTGGACTGCTTTCCAAGAAAAACCGTCGACAGAGCAACAATCAATGGTGGCAGATCTTGGCAAAGTAACTGGCCGACCTAAGCCAAAGCGTCGCCGTAGACGCCGCAAACCTGCTAGCGAAGCGCAACAGGATAGTCATTAATGATCGTGTTTATTGGGCTTGGTAGTAATCTTGAAAATCCACAAACACACATTTTGACGGCAATTAACGATATCAGTCTATTAGAGTCAATGACTTTTCTGTCGCAATCTTCTCTTTATCAGAGTCCACCGATGGGGCCTCAAGATCAGCCAGATTATATTAATGCCGTTATAAAAATAGACACGCACCTAACTGCCCATTCCTTGTTAGATGTTTTACAGTCGCTGGAACAAAAACATGGTCGGGTGCGTAAGCGGCATTGGGGTGAGAGAACACTAGATTTAGATATCTTACTGTATGGCAATGAGGTCATTAGTGACGAGCGATTATCGATACCTCATCCGGGTATCACTGAACGGGCTTTTGTATTGTATCCATTAGCCGAAATTGACAATGATATCTCTGTGCCTGGAAAAGGCATTGTGTCTACTTTGAAAGAATTCTGTCCATTGGATGGCTTGAAAAAACTGGAAGCGAATACTCTATGAATCAGCCTTTATCTCATCGTTATATTGTTGTTGAGGGTCCTATTGGGGTCGGTAAAACCAATCTGGTCAAACGATTGGCTGAGAGTTTTTCTGGCAGTGTATTACTGGAACAGCCCGAACAAAACCCATTCCTAGAGAAGTTTTACCTCTATCCCAAACAATCGGCTTTACCAACTCAATTAAGCTTTTTGATGCAGCGGGTGAAGCTGGGCAAAACCTTAAATCAAGACGATTTGTTTAATGACTTACATATCGCCGATTTTATGGTGGAAAAAGATAAGTTATTTGCGCAAATTGCCTTAGATGATGATGAGCTCGCCCTCTACAATATGGTCTACGATAATTTAACCCACCATCATCGTACTCCCGATCTGGTGATTTATTTGCAAGCCTCATTGCCTGTATTGAAATCAAGAATTTCTCAACGTGGCATCAGCTATGAACAGCATGTAGAAGAGGGGTATTTGAAGCGTTTGGCTGATACCTATGCTGACTTTTTCCATTACTACGATGCGTCACCTTTATTGATCGTTAATGCCGAGCAGATTGACTTAGTGCATAGTGAACAGGACTATCAACAGTTAGTCGAACAAATATGTAGCATACAAAGCGGACGTCATTACTATAATCCCTTAGCGGTATCAGAGAAAAAGTAAGTATGAGTAGAAAAAGTTTAAATCACTTACGTAAGATGAAAGCAGCAAAAGAAAAAATCGCTGTATTAACGGCTTACGATGCCAGTTTTAGCTATGCCCTTGAACAAGCAGGGGTTGATGTATTGCTGGTGGGAGATTCTCTGGGCATGGTTATACAAGGCCAAGAGAGTACTGTCCCGGTCACGGTTGAGCAGATGATTTACCATACCGCTAATGTAATACGCGGAAGTGACAATATGTTTGTTATTGCTGACTTACCCTTTATGAGCTACGCCAATGCCCAACAAGCTATCCAAAACGCGGCTCGCCTAATGGCAGAAGGTGGTGCTCAAATGGTTAAACTTGAGGGTGGGGCTGTCATTGCTGATACTGTTGAGGAATTGACCGCTCGCGGTATTCCTGTCTGTGCACACTTAGGTCTGTTGCCACAGTCAGTGCATCGTTTAGGCGGCTACTTCGTCCAGGGTCGTGAATCTGAACACGCAGATGCATTATTAGCTGATGCGATTCGTCTTGAAGAAGCAGGCGCTGATATGTTGGTGCTTGAGTGTGTGCCTGCAAGCTTAGCTAAAACGATTACAGAACAATTGACTATTCCTGTCATCGGAATTGGGGCAGGTGTTGATTGTGACGGCCAAGTATTAGTGCTTTACGATATGTTGGGTTTGACGCCTGGCAAACGCCCTCGCTTTAGCCATGACTTTTTGGCTGAGACTGGTTCAATACAAGCGGCATTGTCTGCTTATGTAAGTCAAGTAAAAACAGCAGTATTTCCGTCTCTGGAGCAACAGTTTTAATGGCAATTTCGGATACCATTGTGTCTGTGCGGAGTCGTGTTAAAGGTTGGCGCCAAAAGAATGAGCTAATCGCACTCGTTCCTACGATGGGCAACTTACATCAAGGGCATTTATCATTAGTTAAGAGAGCAAAAGACCTGGCCGATCGTGTCGTAGTGAGTATTTTTGTCAATCCACTTCAGTTTAATGATAAAGATGATCTGACAAATTATCCCCGTACTTTAGAACAAGATATTAATCTGCTGAGTGAGTTAGATGTCGATCTGATTTTTACACCAAATGACTCCATAATGTATCCAAACGGGCTTGATGAAGTTACACATGTCTATGTGCCAGGAATGGATGATAAGCTGTGTGGACTGTCTCGACCTGGACACTTTGATGGTGTGGCTACTATCGTCACTAAACTATTTAATATGGTGCAACCCGATATAGCTGTGTTCGGTGAAAAAGATTATCAGCAATTAATGCT
>DRHY01000147.1 GCA_011052985.1 Methylophaga thalassica | reverse complement strand
ATTTGAGCGCTATCAACTAACTGGGTGATGAAGTCACGCTCTTCTTTGAGGGCTTGATGGGCCTTGAAAACGGCTTTATTGCGTTGACTGACCTTTGAATCTAACTCTTCCAGTACGGATGTTAAGTCGAATAGCGTTGTCCTCAAATTATGTGCATTGAAGAATCTCTCATCATCAGGCGGTAACACGCACATGCTCCGCGCATCTTCATACTTCTTTTTGGCTAACAGGGGCAGTGCTTCGATCAGCTGTTCAATATCGAGTGTGTAGGCATCAATGGGGTGTACCAGTAGACGTTTGATGATCAGGCTGCTCAATAACAGCACAAAAAATGCTGAAAAAACGGCAACGTAAGACTGGTAAGCAAAAGTGGGCACTAGATTGAGACAAAAGTAAGTGGCAACAGATAAAGAGCCAGCACTTAATAGGCCGAGAAACACGCGGTTTTCAAATTGCTGGGATTTGGCTGGTGCCCGTTTATCCATTTCTAATAAGCCCTTTTCATATTATCATCCTTGACTCTCAGTCACTATCAGATACTTTTCTACATAACCAGTCAAGCAATGCAGAGGGTAATAGCCGTTTTGTATAGGCAAATAAATAGGTTGGGAATGTGACGTAATATCGACGTCTAGGATGTTCGGATTCAAACGCATGAATACATTTCTGAACAACGGCATCCGCTGGTAGAGTAAAGGGGGCGGCGGGACCCACTTTATTCAATCTTGCTTCTGTTGCTTCGTAGATACTGAGGTGAGCACTGCGTGTTTTATCAATGTGTTGTTTGTATTTAGCAAAGGCATTGGCTCTAAACCGACTTGTAATCGGGCCAGGTTCAATCAAACTCACATGAATATTGCTTCCATAGAGTTCGATGCGTAATGTATCAGCTAAAGCCTCTATGGCAAATTTACTCGCGTTATAGGCGCCTCTGTAGCCAAGAGCAACCAAACCAAGAACCGAGCTGTTATAAACAATTCGTCCAAACCCTTGCAGACGCATTTGAGCAATAGCAAGATTTGTCAGTTGTTGGGTGCCGAATACATTGGTTTCAAATTGTTCTCGTAATGCTTGCCTTGAAAGATCCTCCACTGCACCAGGTTGTCCATAAGCAGCATTATTAAAGAGTGCATCAATTCGATTGTCCAGGAGAAAAAGGGCCTGTTGAAACGCAGACGTTACACTGTTTTCATCCGCTAAATCCATGAGCACCACTTGGATACCTATTTGTTCCAAATGCCGCTTATCCTCTTCATTTCTGACTGTGGCCACTACACGATAACCTCGTGCATGAAATGTTTCCGCAGCACATAAACCAATGCCACTGGAACAACCAGTAATTAAACAATGTTGCATAGAATTTCTATTCGTTATGAAGATAAACACCACTTTAACCGAACTTAAGGTAAATGTTTAAGCTTACTAGCCGATATGTTATATATTCATATGAAAATAACTGATTAGGGCCGAACTTTGCAGACGCAAGAAATTACCGATAGTGATTACCAGAGATTCAAGCGTTTCTTAGAAGATGCTTGTGGGATTTTGTTAGGTGATGGTAAGCAATATCTCATTGTTAGTCGCTTAACGCGTTTGATGCGTGATGAGAATATTGGTTCTTTGTCTGAGTTAATTAAATCTCTAGAACGAGCTTCCCCGCATCATCTACGTGATGCCGTTATTGATGCCATGACGACGAATGAAACGTCTTGGTTTCGCGATATTCAACCCTTTGAGACTTTGGGGCAGGTTATTTTCCCTGAGTTAGATGCATCTCGCAGCAGCTCCCTGCGAGTATGGTCTGCGGCGTGCTCGTCAGGTCAGGAGCCCTACACTATCAGTATGATGTTATCCGAATACTGTCGAAAATTCCCAGGCAATCGAATCGCCAACAGTCAAATTATTGCGACCGATATTTCCAGCTCTATGCTGGTTCAGGCTAAAAAGGCGGAGTATGAAGATGTCGCTCTGGGCAGAGGTTTGTCTGATCAACGTCGCCAGCAATTTTTTGTAAAACAAGACAGCATCTGGCGTGTGAATGATGATGTTAGAAAACGTGTCAGTTTCCGACCACAAAATTTATTGCAAAGCTTTGGTACATTAGGCAAATTCGATATTATTTTCTGCAGAAATGTGCTGATTTATTTCTCTGCTGATCTCAAAAAAGATATTTTGCAGCGTATGGCTCAATCCTTAAACAAAGGGGGCTACTTGTTCCTGGGGGCATCTGAAACAATCAGCGGTTACACCGATGCCTTTGAACTTGTCCGAACACCGTTTAGCACAGTTTATCGTCGAAAAGATTAATGCGGGTCATGCTCAATTTTACTTGAGCTTTTGAGTTCATCAACATGGGTGATATCAGGTAAGGGCTCTTTAGTTATACCCAGCCAGTTTGATACTTTCTTAAAAATTCCTTTTATTAATCGCCACAATTTTGGTAGTAACCAAATCATCAAAATAATAAATAAGACTAAAGCGATTATAAATAGCGTTGGATGATTTAAAGCTGTCCATAAACCACCAATCACTAATAAATCTTCACTGATAGATGCAGTCCAATTTGTGACAGGTTCCGGTGAGGTATTAATTAACAGTCGTGAGCCCGCTTTAGTCGCATGACTGCCGGCAGCTAGTGTTCCACCTAACAAGGCAGCCGTCAGCTCAACTGCTGGTGTGACGTCGCCTACTGCCGATGCGGCTAACATCGCTCCAGCAGGTATTCGGATAAAGGTATGAATCGTATCCCATCCAGAATCAACGCCAGGTATTTTGTCAGCAAAAAACTCGACAAAGTACATAAAACCTGCAGCCATCATTACCATCGGGTCAGACAATACCTGAAGTTCTTCAGGTAATATAATATTGCCTGTTAGCCCCATGTAACCCAGTGTGAAAATGGTGGCATATAGATTTATACCACTAGCCCAAGCTGCACCCATGCTCAAAGCGATAATACTGATGGCATCCATATATGACACTCCCATTTGCTATAGTGGTGACTTACTTCACCACAGAGATATGCGTCGATGATAACCCGAACTGAATTTCTCGCCTATATCAATGAGATTCTTGAGCCAAACCGATTCAATGATTATTGCCCTAATGGTCTCCAAGTTGAGGGGGCAAATGATATTGAAGTCATCGTGACTGGGGTTACCGCAAGTGAAGCGTTATTAGAGGCTGCTATCGATGTTCAGGCTGACGCCATTTTGGTTCATCATGGTTATTTCTGGCGAGGTGAAGATGCCCGGCTCATCGGTATGAAGCAGCGCCGCTTAAAGTTATTGCTGGAAAATAATGTGAATCTTATTGCTTACCACCTACCTTTGGACGCGCACCCAACACTAGGAAACAATGCGCAATTAGCAGCTTTACTGGGTGTTGAAGTTGATGGAAGAATTTCTGGAACAGGGGAGCCTGCCATAGGATTATGTGGGTGTTTTCCGGAGCCGATGTCACTGTCTGAAGTGACGAGTCTCGTTAGGCAAAAATTAGCTCGGGAACCGTTAGTGATTCAAGGTCATGATAGACCGGTAACAACCGTTGGTTGGTGTACCGGGGCCGCTCAGGGTTACTTACAACAAGCCGCCGACCTCGGCTTAGATTTATTCATTAGCGGTGAAATCTCTGAACCGACCGTACATATTGCAAGAGAGCTAGGTATTAATTATATGGCTGCGGGTCATCACGCTACAGAGCGTTATGGAGTAAAAGCGTTAGGTGAAAGGCTAGCAGAACAATTTGATATCCGTCATCATTTCATTGATATAGATAATCCGGTCTGATTATGAAATTAAGTATAGTTAAACATACCGTCAATAAATGGCCATTGCAGCTGAAAAGGTTTTGCAAAGTTGGCCTATGGCAAGACATACCCGAACAAGCTTCTGCTTTGTGGCGCTTATGGATTAATACGCTTCGCGTTAGTTATTTAATGATTCGTGAGTTGGCAACAGGTGAACTCAACCTCAGAGCGATGAGTCTTGTGTTTACTACCCTGCTGTCATTGGTGCCTTTGATTGCCGTTGCGTTTTCTGTGTTGAAAGCGTTTGGCGTTCATAATCAAATGGAACCGATGCTTTTGGGGTTATTAGAACCTCTTGGTGAACGTGGACCTGAAATCACCAATAATATTATTGGGTTTGTACAAAATGTAAAAGTCGGTGTACTGGGGTCACTTGGGTTAGCGATGTTGTTTTACACCATCATTTCGCTGATTCAGAAAATTGAAAATGCCTTCAACTTTGTTTGGCGTGTTAAACGGTCTCGCTCGATAGCGAGAAGATTTACTGATTATTTAAGTGTTGTCATGATAGGTCCAGTATTAATTTTTTCGGCACTGGGACTAGTGGCGACGGTCCTCAATCATGATGTTGTCAGACAACTTAGTAGTATTGAGCCTTTTGGCACCTTGCTTGTAATTGCAACCAAACTACTGCCATATATTATGATTGTGGTGGCTTTCACCTTCTTGTATAAGTTCATTCCTAATACTAAAGTTAAGCTAAGCCCTGCATTGATTGGCGCCACAGTCGCAGGTGCTTTATGGATAACAATAGGTACCTTGTTTGCTTCCTTTGTGGCTTCCTCATCAAACTACACGGCAATTTATTCTAGCTTTGCTATTTTGTTCTTCTTCATGATCTGGCTTTATTTAGCTTGGACTATCCTTCTGACAGGTTCTCAAGTGGCTTTTTATCTACAGCATCCTAAACTTGTCAGACTTGCTGGTAAGCCGCTAGTTTTGAGTCCTCGTCTGCGGGAGAGAGAAGGCTTATGGTTGATGGCAGTGATTGCGCGACGTTTTTATTCGCAGCAGGAACCATTGAGTATTCAACAGCTGGAAGAGCAAACAGGGTTAACAAATAATGCCTTGCAGAGCATTTTGAGTAGCTTAGAAAATGGTGGTTATTTAGTTGAAGTGGCAGGTGAGAGCTCTCGATATGTGCCAGCATGTGATATTGCTAAGATAAAAATAGTCGATATTATGCACTGCCTCCGTACCGCAGAGGAAAACAACGGATATCAAGTCAGAAACCAGCCTGATCGAGATGTGAATCAGCTCATTAAAGAAATGAATGAAGCTCAAGCACAGGCTATTGGTGAGATAACACTCAGAGATTTAGCTATGAAAAACCACGTTTCATGAATGATTCTCAATCATTAATGAATAAAAATATTGTATTGGGAGTGACAGGTAGCATTGCTGCCTACAAGTCCGCTGAGCTCACGCGACTGCTCATTCAAGCCGGTGCTAATGTTCGGGTGATGATGACCTCAGCAGCGACACAATTTATTACGCCACTAACATTACAAACACTTAGTGGTCACCCGGTTTCATTGAGTTTATTGGATGCTGATGAAGAATCAGCGATGGGTCATATTGCACTGGCTCGTTGGGCGGATCATATTCTGATCGCGCCAGCTACCGCAGATACGTTATCACGGTTAGCATTTGGCAGGGCAGATGACGTCCTCACTGCCGTATGTTTAGCGACTGAAGCTCCCATCGCACTCGCACCTGCCATGAATAATAAAATGTGGTCGAATCAGGCGACTCAAGCTAATCTCATGCTATTGCAACAGCGGGGGATGAAAACGATTGGACCTGATAGTGGGCAACAAGCCTGCGGTGAAGTGGGTGAGGGGCGGTTCACTGAGCCACAGCAAATAGTGAACGAATTAGTGGCATTAATGACCATTGGCCCGCTGGTTAATCAGCATGTAGTGATTACCGCCGGGCCTACCTACGAAGCAATTGACCCTGTCAGGTTTATTGGTAACCGAAGCTCTGGGAAAATGGGATTTGCCTTAGCTATTGCGGCGATGCGTTCTGGGGCAAAAGTAACTTTAGTCGCTGGCCCTGTAAATCTGGATACACCACAAGGCATCAAGCGTATCGATGTCGAAAGTGCTGAGCAGATGGCTTCTGCGGTGACTGAAGCTATGGATAGTTGTTCAATTTTTATTGCCTGTGCAGCCGTCGCAGATTTTACACCGATGAATCCTCAGACAGGCAAAATGAAAAAAAATGTTGATAAAGGCATGATATTGGAACTAAAACCGACAAAAGACATTGTATCAATGGTAGCCGCTGATAAAAAAAACCGTCCTTTTGTGGTTGGATTTGCTGCAGAAACTCAGCATTTGGCCGATTATGCTAAAGACAAACTAAAACGCAAACAGCTGGATATGATTGCGGCGAACCTAGTTGGTGAAAATAAAGGATTTGCAGTCGATGATAATGCATTAGAGGTTTTCTGGTCTGACGGCCATAAACGTCTTCCTCTTATGCCAAAGTCTCAATTAGCTGAGCAATTAATGACCTTAATAACTGAAAGATTTTATGCAAAAAATACAATTTAAAATAATGGACCCTAGATTGGGCGATACCATCGCTTTACCGGATTATGCTACTTCTGGATCGGCAGGACTTGATCTGCGTGCATGCCTTGATGAACCCGTCACGATTAAGCCTGGCCAAACAATTCTGATTCCTACAGGGCTAGCGATCCACATTGATGATGCCAGCTTAGCTGCCGTCTTATTACCCCGCTCTGGTTTAGGCCATAAACACGGCATCGTACTGGGTAATTTGGTGGGCTTGATTGATAGTGATTATCAAGGCCAGGTATTTGTTTCATGCTGGAATAGAGGTAGTGAGGCGTTCGAAATTTCTATCGGAGAGCGAATAGCTCAAATGGTATTTGTCCCTGTCGTGCAGGTAGGTTTTGAACATGTAGATGAATTTACATCTTCAGAGCGTGGCTCGGGTGGGTTTGGTCACACTGGCCGACAATAAATAATACAGACCTTACATAGCAAGGGAGTGATCCATGTCAGCAACTGACAAACTTATACATAAACTTGGAAGTTCGGCTGTAAGTTGGGTTTTATTGTTCATTACCATCGTCGGTTGTGTGTTTATCATCAACATCACTTCATCAAGTAAACAAGCTGGTGTTGCCGAAAGAGCTAATCAGCAAAATACGCAATTATTGCAAGCAGCAGTAAAAAGTGTTGAGAAACAAGTTGCTAGTTGGCAGCAACAACTCACTAATATTGCGAATCAACCTTTGACTAGAACAGTTGCCGAGGGAAACACCTCACAAAGTCAGCAATGGCAACAAATGGTCGAGTTAGCCTTTCCTGATGTTTTGTTTAGCTGTGTTTTGGATTCGACAGAGGATACCCCCCGATCTGATGCCTGTTTGCCTATTACCTACGCTTCTTTAAATAGCTTTAGACAGTTACAAGAGAAAGATACGGCGGATGTAGCGATGATCATGATCGACGGTAAACCGTCGCATATATTACTGACGCGCCCAATTCGGACCGAAAGTGATGAGTCTCAAAAACTTCTTGCTATCGGTTTAAAGCCTGAATCAATTGATTTGATTAATCGCCAATTAATCCAAAATGCCTATATCGAAATTAGCCAAGGAAATGCTCTATTGGGTGTGTTGAGCAATGCCGGCCAGCCACAGCTTAAACAAGGCCAGCCATCGGCATCTGCAGCAGTACCATCATCACACTGGAATGTTAATCTGTGGATGCCGTCCACATCAGTCAGCCAAACAAACTGGTTGATGATAGCAAGTCTAGCTGGGCTCTTAATACTCATGTGGGTATTGAGAGAGTGGTGGCAAAAAAGTGTATTAAAGAATGATGCCGCTGTATTAGAAGAGCAACTTGGTGATTTACAGCAGGTAAAACTCAAAACTAAATACCCTATCGCCTTGAAAGAACTCATCACCATAAGAAATTTAATTCATCAAATAGCCTTGCCTGAGAGAAAAACACCACTGCCCGTTGATCAGCCAAGCTTGATTGTCGAAGAAGTCAGCGATGAGTCATCACGTCTCGCAGATCAAATTGAGGATACTAGCGAGCCAGAGTTAGATACGTCAGAAGCAACAGATATTAAAATAAACAAAGATATCATTGAATACGATGTTGCCATTGAGCAGGACCTGCCAGCAGATGATGACATTAACAACTTAGAACAAAACGAAGAATCATCGCTAAGTTCACAGTCTACTTATCTGACAGATAGTGTGGAAATGGATGCGAATCCCGTTAATCTATCGTTTGAAAGTGATCTGGATGACAATAATCCAACAATACGAATCGATCCTGACGTCTCTGATTCCGATGAAAAACCTTTAAATACATTCAGCCTTGAGTTAGCTGATATTGATGACCAGAAAGAATCTCTACAGTTAGAAAAAGCTCAAAATAGCTTTACTGAGGATGATTCGGCATATTCACTTGATCCACCCTCAAATGAAAACTTACCTGATGAATCTATTTTTCGGGCCTATGATATTCGTGGGGTGGTTGGCGAACAATTGACTGTGCCGATCATGACACTCATTGGCCGCGCCGTTGGTAGTCAGATGCTTTCTCAAGGTCAGGACCAATTAGTGGT
>DRHY01000146.1 GCA_011052985.1 Methylophaga thalassica | reverse complement strand
GCTTGGGATGTCACTTACTTTGCTGAGAAACTTCGTCAACAACGCTATAGCATCTCGCAGGAAGAGCTTAAACCCTATTTCCCAGAGGATAAAGTTGTTTCCGGTTTGTTTGCTGTCGTTAACAAGCTTTATGGTCTAGAGATTACTGAGCGTAAAGATGTCGATATATGGCATAAAGATGTACGTTTCTTTGAAATACATGAAACCAATGGTGAGCTGCGTGGCCAGTTTTATCTAGATTTATATGCTCGTCAGCATAAACGTGGCGGTGCATGGATGGATGAGTGTCTGGTCCGACGGAAAACGTCTAAAGGTATTCAAACGCCAGTTGCTTTTTTGACATGTAATTTCTCCGAACCTGTTGGCGATAAACCGGCTTTATTCACACACGATGAGGTGACGACTTTATTTCACGAGTTTGGGCATGGCTTACATCATATGTTGACTAAGATTGACTATGCCGGCGTGTCTGGTATCAATGGTGTCGCGTGGGATGCAGTCGAGTTGCCAAGTCAATTTATGGAAAACTGGTGCTGGGAACGTGAAGCTTTAGATCTTATTTCAGGTCATTATGAAACTGGGGAGAAGTTACCTGATGACTTGTATAACAAAATGCTGGCGGCCCGCAATTTCCAATCAGCCATGGTGATGATTCGTCAGCTCGAATTCTCAATTTTTGATTTTCGACTGCATTTAGAGTTTGATCCTCAAGGTGAAAACCAAGTGGATAAAATTTTGGCCGAAGTCCGTGAAAATATTACAGTGGTTAAACCACCTAAATTTAATCGATTTGCTCACAGCTTTGGGCATATTTTTGCCGGTGGCTATGCAGCAGGTTATTACAGTTATAAATGGGCTGAAGTACTTTCTGCAGATGCATTTTCTAAATTTGAAGAAAATGGCATTTTCGATCGTGAGACTGGCTTAGCATTTTTGAATAATATTCTTGAGCAAGGTGGTTCGAAAGAACCCATGGAATTGTTCATTGCCTTCAGAGGGCGGGAGCCAGAGATTGATGCTCTACTGAGGCATTCAGGTATTGCAGCATAATAAAAAAGGGCCGAAAGGCCCTTTTTTTGTCTTATGAGCTCTGTATCGTTTTATGAGTTAACGCAAATCTGGACCGTTTGTTGTGCACCTTGAATCCATGCAGCTGCTTTGTCTTTAGAAAGCCTACCTTCTTCGATATCTTTTTTCATTAGCGAATTTAATGCTTGTGTCGTTGCCATAATATCTTGCCCCTGAGCCACAGGCAGAATCGCTTTTTCACGGTAGTTCTCAGGGAATAAGCCAAGTCCCTCAAGCTGACAGTTAGCCATTTTCTTTACATAGTTCTCTGCTTCTGATCTTAAGGCTTTTGCTGTCATTTCAGGTCTGTCTGAACTCAGTTTTTTTAGCACTAAGGGCAGCATTTGTTCACTGTAATGTTTGACATAGTTTTGTTGATCTTGACTATCAAGTGCGATGGCCTGTTGACCCACAAGGAGTAAAGACAGCATAAGTAATCGTTTTTTCATTGTATTCTCTCTTTTGTGTAATCCGAATTCTGAGCCGGAATGGTAAGACTGAATCATTGAATGCAAATAATCAAAATATTTATATTATCTGTATTCATGATGTCAGCTTCTGACAAAAGACTAGAGCAAATAGTTACAACAGAGAAAGTAAATGTCTGTTATTTTTTCTTAGATTTCTTTTTTTTCTTCTTATCTTTCTTAGTTGGTTTATCTTTATTTGTACGTTTTTCTTTTTTACTTGCCTTGCTTTTTTTAGACTTTTTCTTTGCTTTTTTTTGTGTTGTTGAAAGAGGAGGTTCTATTTCAGCAGGTGAGCTAGCTATAGTAACTTCTTCCATAGACTGCTTTAGCATAGTGGTTTCAGGGAACATGGCCATCCCTACCTTACGAAACCGAGACACGCAGTATTTCACCTGATTTAAGGATAGATCTGACTGCTTAGCTGCTTCTAATTGCGTTGCTCCGGTATGTAAAGCTAATAACACCGATGCTCTCTGGTTCTGGTCACTTTCAGAGGCAATTATTTTTTTACAACGAGTCACCTGAGAAGGCGTGAGTAGTCCTTTTCGAGCACTATTTGAATTGGATGTTGCCGTCATAGTTACTCCAAATTGAGAAGATCAAATGATTGAAAATACAGCTATTAATACTTCAATTGATAATATAGCGCTATGGCTGAGAAAAGAAAGGCTTTAAATAAACAAAAGCATAATTTCATTCAATCATCCTGATTTACAACTGTCGGCTAACTTAGCGTAATTGACTATCTTTGCTACCGCGACGATTAAATAGTCCAGCCGCATTGTTTTCATTATCAATGATTTCCTGACATTTGATACACAGATGAACACCAGGAATCGCTTTGCGACGACCCTCAGGAATTTCAGCATCGCATTCTTCACAATGACTTAAGCTTTCACCATGCGGCAAACGTGAGCGTGCTTGTTGAACAGCATCATCGACACTCGCATCGATCTGATCCTGAACTGCCCCATCTTTTGACCAACCTCCAGCCATAAATTTCTCCAACTGACGGTAATTAAAAATCTTATTAAAACTATAGTGGAGTGATTTGATCTATTTTTCAATGTGAATATGAGCATGGCTGTATACGGTGAGGTGTTCGCTACAATGCTCAAATTCTTAACTGCTCAGATATCCATCGGTCAAATGTCCGTGTGTTACTGATGTTAGTGAGGTGTTAAAAAACATCAATCCTTTCAGAGGATAACGAGGAGCGATGATTTTTCGCTCCTCATTTTATATCAGTTATACATCTTTATTCATTGCTACTCATTGCGCCAAGTAAATGAAGCAAGCTAGTAAACAAATTAAAGATAGATACATATAACGTGACGGTTGCCATAATGTAATTGGTTTCACCACCGTTAATGATATTACTGGTCTCGTACAAAATAAGACCAGCCATAAGCAATACAAACATAGCTGATACCGCTAGTGATAAACCGGGCATTTCAAAGAAAATGGCTCCAAGTCCAGCGACAAAGCCGACTAAAATACCCACCATCAAGAAACTACCCATAAAGCTAAAGTCTTTGCGGGTTTGTAGAGCGTAAGCTGATAAACCAATAAACATGGCACCGGTGATACCCATGGCATTCATCACTATTTGTCCGCCATTTGGCAGAGATAAATAGCTACTCAGAATCGGGCCTAGTGTGAATCCCATAAAACCGGTTAATGCGAATACTGACACTAACCCCGCCATGCTATTACGAAACTTATGGGTTAAAAACAGTAATCCAAAATAACCGACTAAGGTCAGAATCATGCCAGGGTGAGGCAAATTAAGACTCATTGAAATGCCGGCCGTTAAAGCACTAAACAACAAGGTCATTGATAGCAGCATATAGGTGTTACGAATCACCTTATTGGTCGCTAGTGTGGCGATTTGTTGTTGGCTGGAATATAAGTTATTGCTGGTGTCCATTATTTTTTTCCTTCAGTAATACTAAGCCGTCAAATGACGACGTAAGGGTTGACTGTGTCTTGCTTGTAATTTTTTCTTAGATAGTTTGCGGTTGACGACAGTGTTTGCTCTATCTGTCGCTTTGTTTATGGCTGCATACATATCATTTTCAGTGTCTTCGATAATGACATCGGGCATGCCGGGCAAAACGACTTGAATATGGCAGAGTTTATCCGCACCACCTCTGGGGCCGTTAATGTCTGATAATCTAATCACGACACGGCGTAATCGATCTTGGCAACTGGAAAGTGATGCTTTAAGTTTTCCTTCGGCATATTTTCTCAGTGATCTGGTTAATTTGAATGACCGTGCTTGGATATCAATTTGCATGATGTTCTCCTTGTTGAAAGTCATGCTCGTATATTAATTTCATTGTGTATGTAATAAAATTCGAATTTTATTGATTGATAGTTCGTAAAATACGAAGGGTTTATCGTTATGAATTACAAGCATCTACATTATTTTTGGACTGTGGCAAAAGAAGGGAGTGTGACCAAGGCCAGTCAGAGGCTGCATCTAACACCACAAACCATCAGTGGTCAGTTAGGGCTGCTCGAAGAATATTACGGTGTGAAGCTATTTAATAAAGTGGGTCGAAGCCTGGAGTTATCAGAAGTAGGCAATCAAGTAATGAGTTATGCGGATGAGATTTTTTCATTGGGTAATGAGCTTGAACAAATGTTATTGGATTTGCCTGCTATTCGCCCCCAGCTATTAAAAGTAGGTATTGTTGATGGCCTAGCGAAATCTATCACTCATCAGATTTTGTTGCCTGCTCTGACGGATGAGCAATCTATCAGGATGGATTGCCGAGAAGCTGATTTCGATAGCTTATTAGCCGAATTAACTCTGCACCGCTTAGATTTAGTCATTGCTGATCGGGCCATACCAGAAACAGTCAGCATGCGTGGTGTTAGCCATAAATTGGGGCAGTCTTCGATGAGTTTTTTTGCGACGCCTGAGTTAAAAGCTCAGCTAAAGGGACCTTTTCCACAGTGTTTAAATAATGCGCCGATGTTGTTGCCAAATACGCACAATGAATTGAGTTCACATATCGAGCAGTGGTTGACAAAGCATCATATAAAACCGCGTATTGTTGCTGAGTTCGATGATAGTGCTTTGATGAAAGCCTTTGGGCAGGAAGGTGTGGGGATTTTTAATGCCCCATCAGTGATTCAACATGAAGTTGAGCAACAAAATAATGTGATTGCGATAGGTAAAACGGATGAAATAGTGGAAGAGTTTTATGCTATTTACGTCGAAAAAAGAGTGAATCCTCCCATTCTGCAAGAAATTATTGAGACAGCTAGTTATGCACTTTTTGCTGAGTAATCAGTACAAATTTAGCCTCAATATTAGGTGAATGCGTTTAGCAAGCAGCCAGTTGTCTGAGTTGAGTGCTAAAGTAAGCAAACGATAAGCTAGATTTTCACTGTTCTTAACATAATTAATAGAGCCTTTTTACATCAAATGAAATATACCGATTTACGAGACTTTATCAGCGGCCTTGAGCAAAAGGGTGAATTAAAACGCATTACGGCTGAAGTGGACCCAGCATTAGAAATGACGGAAATAGCTGACCGTGTGCTGCGAGCAGAAGGGCCCGCTCTGTTATTTGAAAATCCAAAAGGCTCAAACGTACCTGCCTTATTAAATCTGTTCGGCACTCCTAAACGTGTTGCCATGGGCATGGGGGAGGACTCTGTCGAAGCCTTGCGTGAGATTGGTAAATTACTGGCCTTTCTGAAAGAGCCAGAACCACCTAAAGGGATGAAAGATGCGTGGCAAAAGCTACCCATCTTCAAGAAAGTGTTGACGATGTCACCTAAGCTGGTAAAAAAAGCAGCATGCCAAGAAGTGATTCTAGAAGGTGATGACGTTGACCTTTCTAATTATCCTATCCAATTATGTTGGCCTGAGGATGCTGCGCCGCTGATTACTTGGGGATTGGTTGTCACCAAAGGCCCTCATAAAGATCGACAAAATTTAGGTATCTATCGTCAACAAGTGGTTGGTAAAAATCGAGTCATTATGCGATGGCTATCACATCGGGGCGGTGCACTCGATTTTAAAGAATGGCAGCAATCGCACCCCGGCCAGCCATTTCCTATTAGTGTTGTCTTGGGCTGTGATCCTGCAACCATTCTTGGTGCGGTAACACCTGTACCGGATACCTTGTCTGAATATGCGTTTGCTGGTTTATTACGCGGTAGCAAAACAGAGTTAGTGAAGTGTATTGGCAATGATTTGCAGGTACCCGCCAATGCTGAAATCGTATTGGAAGGTTTTATCTATCCTGATGATATGGCCGATGAAGGGCCTTATGGGGATCACACTGGCTATTACAATGAAGTCGATAGCTTCCCTGTGTTTACTATTGAACGAATTACTCAGCGTAAAAACCCCATTTACCACAGCACCTATACGGGGCGTCCACCTGATGAGCCGGCTATTTTAGGTGTGGCTTTGAACGAAGTGTTTGTCCCCATCTTGCAAAAGCAGTTTCCTGAAATTATTGATTTTTACTTACCACCGGAGGGATGTTCCTACCGGATGGCTATTGTCAGTATGAAAAAACAATATCCGGGTCATGCCAAACGGGTGATGATGGGGGTTTGGTCTTTTTTACGTCAGTTCATGTACACCAAATTTGTCATTGTGGTCGATGAGGATGTTGATGTTCGTGATTGGAAAGATGTGATTTGGGCAATTACTACACGTATGGACCCAGTGAGAGATACCACCATGGTTGAAAATACGCCGATAGATTACTTAGATTTTGCCTCTCCAGTATCTGGTCTTGGATCTAAAATGGGGATGGATGCCACCAATAAATTACCGGGTGAAACAGATCGTGAGTGGGGCAGACCGATTGAGCGAGATCCGGCTATTGTTAAACGTATTGATGAGTTGTGGGATGAGTTAGGTTTGGAATCAAAGCCGACTCAGTAACCGTGGAAGTATCCCCAAGCCAAAAAAACCATATTCAACAGTGCCAATATGATGATGAGGAATAAAGTGATTCTCATCGCAACAGCACGCCTCTGAATATTGTCTTGTTTGAGAGCTGAGGCATGGCATAACCTTCCAATCAGCAAGGTAATACCAGCAATATGGATAAGCCAACTAGATACAGCCATGGACTCTAGCGTGAACATTAATATCAAAGTGATAGGAATATATTCATTGGCATTGCCTTGGGCGCGAATCGCTGCTGTGAGTACATCGTGGTTGCCGTCACCTAAACGCACCCGAAATTGACGCCTTACTTTGATGACATTAAGTGATAACTTTACAAGTAATAAAGCACACAAGCTAGCATAGAGAGCAGTGATCATTACTTAATGCCCATCAGTATTACCGGTCACCCACTCACCACCCTGGGCGTTGAACTCTTTTTTCCAGAAAGGAGCTTGGTGTTTTAACTCTTCTATTAACCAGTTACAAGCATCTAGTGCAGCACGGCGGTGTGCGGACCAGCAGGCAATGACCACAATAGCATCACCGGGGGTGACTTCGCCGACACGATGCACGATTAAACAATCAAGTAATGCCCATTTTTCGCGAGCGCTTTGTTCTAATTTATCCAAATAGCGTGATGTCATTGCTGGATAATGTTCCAGGAGCATTCGGCTAATATCTGGTCGATCACTAAAGTCTCGCATCGTGCCGATAAATGTTGCCGTAGCGCCAAATTCACCTTGAATTGTTTGCTTAGATTGCTGTTCAGCAATGAGTGACCAAGGTTCGATTGATGTTTCGCTGACCCAACTGCTCATCTTAGTTAACCGCCGGTTACCGGTGGAAAAAAGGCCACTTCATCACCATCATTCAATGTACTTTCTAGTTTGGCATAGTCAAGATTAATAGCGACGAGAAGATTTTCAGGCGCCGTCATATTGTTCGTGGCAAGCTGCCAAGCTTCTAACGCATTTTGAGCGGAGGCAAGTTCGACGTCGTTATGACCGACTTTCTCACGCAGGCTGGCAAAAAATTTGACTTGAATACTCATCTGGTTGATTGTTTCAGCTAATTTAAAGTTAGAGGATACCATTTACGATGTCAGATTTAACCCATTTCAATCAGGCTGGTGAAGCTCATATGGTTGATGTTGGCGCCAAAGCGGTGACAGACCGCGTGGCTGTAGCAACAGGAAATATTGTCATGTTGCCAGAGACATTCAAACTGATTGAACAAGGCGGACATAAAAAAGGGGATGTGCTGGGTATTGCGAGAATTGCGGGCATTATGGCAGCAAAAAAAACGGCTGAATTGATTCCCTTATGTCATCCCTTAGCATTAAGTAAAGTCAGTGTTGAGTTTGCCATGGATGCATCATCCTCAACCATTTCATGTATCTCAACAGTTGGAACAAGTGGGCAGACAGGTGTTGAAATGGAAGCGTTAACGTCTGTTCAAATAGCACTACTCACCATTTATGATATGTGCAAGGCGGTAGATAAAGGGATGACAATGACAAATATTCGACTAGAGGAAAAATCGGGCGGGAAAAGTGGTCATTGGCAGCGGGTTAATTAGAAAATTTCGTCAAAGCTTACAAGCTCACCGGAGCGATCTGTGTCGTAGCCTTTAAAGTCCTCGACCTGCTGATGAAAGGTATTACTTTTCAGCAGTTGGATAATTGCTTTAACTCTGGGATCTTCGACTAATATTCTTGGCACGGCTAGACAGTAATGTTCCCAGACTAAGGGTAAAAATTCTAAATTAAATTTATCGGCAATAGGTGCAATGCCAAAGCCCACATCGGCTGCTCCACTGGCGACCATGGCTGCCACAGCCATGTGCGTAAACTCTTCGTGCTGAAACCCTTTTATTTCATCACTGGAAATAGCACTCTCTAGCAGTAACTCATCTAGTAGTGTTCGGGTGCCTGAGCCAGTTTGACGATTAATAAACTGTATATCGTCTTCCAATAATGAATGCAGGCCTTTTATCCCTTTGGGATTACCTGTTGGCATCATCAGGCCTTGATTTCGCCTGACCACATAAATCAATTGATGCTGATCTTCATTGAGAATTTTTAGATACCCCCCCATCAAATGCTTACGCAAATCGCCAATGGGTAAATGAAAGCCAGCAATATGACAGTCACCTGCCTTTAAGGCTTTGAGGCTTTCCAAACTGCCGTGATAATGCAGGTCTAATTTGAAATTAGATTGTTGGTTGATAAGTTCTCTTAGCGCGCCGACGGCGAGACCATGGCTTGTATAGATTTTGAAGCTATCACGTGGGATGTGATCTAATATCGCTTCAAATTCGCGTTTAAGTTCTGTGGAGAAATTATCTAACTCGGGTGAGAATGAGGCATTCAAATGACGTTTAGCATGCATCAACTTTTCACCAACAATGCCCAGCCTAGCACCTCGGCCCCGTTCCATGATCACTAATGGTTGCCCCAATAAATGTTGCCATTTATTTAACAAGCCCCAAGCAAACCGATAGGAAATACCCAGTTTATCTGTGGCTTGCTTGAGCGAACCTTCTTGTTCAATTGCCTCGAGCATTTGAAACAAAACATCATCAATCTGATACTCGGTGCCGTGCTGAGTCAGCTGCCAATGAAAGTCAATTTTAATGTCCATATGCTTGTCAGATATTTTTTTGTAACAAAACTGTAATAATGTGCGCCCTTTGGTCGCTAACCTAAATCTAGGTTTACTAATGCTCACATGTTCCAGATAAGGATTTACCATGAAATATACTAAACATATTCTCGCGGCAGCCATACTCTCAGCCACCTCAGCCCCTGTTTACGCAGGTTCCGAAATTGAAACACTCATTAATATGTTGCATGAAAATGGCATGGTTAGTGATGAGCAGTATAGCCGATTACAAGCTGAGCTGAAGCATAACCAGAGTCAAGCAAACGAGCAACAAGCGACTTTAGATAAAAAAATAGCTGAAGCCACTAAACCATCAGATGTAGAGGTGTCGGTAAAAGGCGGCCTGAGTTTAAAAACGCGTGATGGTAAATTCGAAAGTAAATTAGGTGGGCGCTTACAAGCTGATGCCGCATCTTATAGTGGTGGACCTGAGATGGGAGATGGCACAGAATTTCGTCGAGCCCGCTTATCCTATTCTGGGACACTTTATGAGGTGTGGGGATTCAAACTGGAATATGATTTTGCCAGTACAGGCGCAAACGGCAAAGGTTTAACAGATGCCTATATGTCCTATAGTGGATTTGAGCCATTCGATATCCAGATCGGTAATATGAAAACACCCTTTAGCCTTGAATACCTGACGAGTGCTAACAACACATTATTTATGGAACGCGCCTTACCGAATGCATTTTCTAATGGTAGAAAAATGGGCTTTTTAGCCAGTAAAGCAACAACTCATTGGTCTTGGGCTGCAGGTGTATTCGGTGACTCAGCTAGTGCAAAAGGCGGAAAAAATGATGAAGGATATGGTGCAACTGCGCGTGCAACATGGGCACCTGTTAATGATGGATTACATTTTGTCCATTTAGGTCTTGGCTTAGATTACAGAGATACGGCGAGTGCGGGCACTGCCGCTTTTGATAGTACCGCTGAATCACACATTTCGGGTGTTGATATTGTCTTTACTGACGATATTGCCAGTGTGAGTAATTATTACAATGCCGGCCTAGAGCTTGCTGCAGGCCATGGTCCTTATTCTGTTCAAAGTGAATACATCACCACCAAAGTTAATCGAGATGCCGGTAAGGATCTAAATTTTGATGGCTGGTATGTTCAGGCGGGTTACATACTGACTGGAGAAACACGTCAATATAAAAATGGCGTGATGGGGGGAGTTAAACCGAGTTCAGTTGTCGGTGAGGGTGGAACTGGGGCATGGGAAATTGGTATTCGCTACAGTTCACTTGATCTAAGTGATGGCGATATCGATGGTGGTGAAGCTGATTCGATGACCTTGGGTCTGAACTGGTACCCAACTCAGTTCTTACGATTTACCGCTAACTATGTTGATGTATTGGATATTGACGGTGGTAGCAATAATAACGATGAGCCATCTATTTTCCAATTGCGAAGTCAATGGGCCTTTTAAGGTAAGCAGACAAAAAAGGGCTCATTAAGAGCCCTTTTGATTACTTCGCTTTTTTAGGTTTGACTTCACCAATTGCACCATCAGAACGTGCCTTGAGATAACTATAAATTTCATCCCGGCTTTTCATGACTTTTTTATTAGTGCTCCATGGTGGCATCATGCCTATGGTGCCAGTCTTACCATGTTCCACGGTATGGAAAAACTCTTCTTTAGTGATGACTTTCAGGCTATCAGCTAAGTTCGGACCAACCATACCTTGGCCATAGGTACCATGACAACGTGCACAAAAATTTCTAAACAGTTTGAAACCTTTGTAGCTGGCGGCATCTAGTTCATTACCATTTGTCACGGTGTATGGCTTGTCATCAGCCATTACTATCGTCCCCGCAACTAATGTTAGTGCCGAAGTAAGTAATACTGTATTAACAACTCTTATCAATGACATTTTCAAGCCTCTCTTAAATTATCAAACACCGACTCAGTATCATTAGGTCGATATCTTAAATTTTAGCTTGAGCTCAGCGACATAAATCCAGTGATTTGCTGCGGTACTGTGTGAAATGCCTTGATTTTTTTGGGAGCTTATCCTCGGTTTAACAAATCCTTCAAGTCAATGATCGCAGCATTGGCTCTAGATACATAAGAAGCCATTACCAAAGAGTGATTGGCAAATAAACTGAACCCACTGCCATTCAAAATGATTGGCGTCATTAATGTTTGCTGAGTGGCTTCAAGTTCACGAATGATTTGACGCAGGCTAACTAAGGCATTTTTCTTTCTCAAAATATCACCAAAGTCATACTCAACGGCTTTTAATAAGTGAATGAGCGCCCATGTTGAACCTCGCGTTTCAAAAAACACGTCATCAATTTTATTCCAAGGTGTTTTTGTGACAACCTCATCGGCAGAAGGTGTCGATTGCATCGCCTCAGGATCACCCGCTAGATCGGTATTTACACGGATTTGGCCAACACTCGCACTGAGTCTTTGCGATAGACTACCTAAGCGTTTTTCAACAACAGACAACCAGGCTGTTAAGTTGTCTGCACGTGCATAGAATTGTGCGTCATCGCTATTACTACTTAGCCGTGCTAAATACGATTTGAGTGATTTAATACCAGCACGATATTCACCTTCAGATGGTGGAAACAGCCATGAGTCGGAATTGAAATTAAATTGTGGCTCGGCAATGCCTAAATCTTTATCTTCTCGTGATTGAGATTGAGAGCGACTTATGTCATTACGTAATACCCGAGAAAAATCACGGATTTGGACCAAAACGCCGAACTCCCAATTCGGCATGTTGTCCATCCATACCGATGGTGGCATAACGTCGTTGGTTAAATACCCGCCTGGTTTGTCTAATAAGGTTTCAGCAAGCCTAATAAGTGTTGCCGTCGATGTATAACCGGTGACAAAGGTTTGTTGTTGTTGAGAAGCCAAAACTCTCGCCTGTTCGACAGGTTGAAATTTAGCTGGCGTCATACTCCACCAAATCATTAAAATTATCATCAGCAAAACAATGATGCCGATAATTGAACCGGTCGCTTTGTAGATGCGGTGACGAGTGGTGTTGTCGGCAAAACTGTCGCTAACAGTCCAGCCGAGGTCACGAAATTTTTGTGTTAAGCGTTTCATCGATTTCTCGGTTTTTTTTAAGTGGGAATGTTGTGACACAGCTTATGCGCTATGAATAGTTAACACAATGGGGTCAGTTGAATCGAATTCAAACTTGACTTAAATAAGCTGACCTCAGAATAATGGCAGGTTTGCAAAAATGATTAATGAGCGGGGGACGCTTTTATTATGACATTGAGAATTGAAATCGATGATATCGCCAAGCATTTTGGTGCAATCAAAGCCGTTGATGGCGTGTCATTTTCTGTCAGTAAAGGTGAAGTGCTAGGCTTCCTTGGACCGAATGGTGCGGGCAAGTCTACAACGATGAAGATGATTACAGGATTTCTTACTCCTACGAGAGGAACGGTAAGAGTATGTGGACATGACGTGCTGCAAGATCCTATTTCAGTAAAAGCTAATTTGGGATATTTACCAGAGGGAGCCCCTGCCTACGCTGATATGACACCAGACGGTTTTTTGAAGTTTATTGCTGAAATTCGCGGGTTAAGTGGAGCGGCTAAACGAAGAGCAATTGATGAGTCGGCAGACAGGGCTCGTATTACAACTGTTATGCACCAACCTATCGAAACATTATCCAAAGGGTATAAGCGTCGAGTTGGTCTAGCGCAGTCAATTCTCCATAATCCACCTGTTTTAATACTTGATGAACCGACAGATGGTCTGGACCCCAATCAAAAACACGAAGTTCGGACGCTAATCAATGAGATGGCCGATGACAAAGCGATCATCATTTCCACTCATATCTTAGAAGAAGTGCATGCCTTATGTACTCGAAATGTGGTGATTGCTAACGGTAAAGTTAAATTTGATGGGACGCCACTTGAGCTTGAAGCGAAATCTCGCTACTTCAATGCCGTTTGTGTCAACGTGGCCAATATTGAACAAAGTCAATTTGAGGCATTCTTAACCTCGCTGAGTTACGTCAGTCAGGTTGAAAAATTGGACAATAATGCTGGGTTCAGAGTCTATCCAAAATCAGGTCAGCAAGTGACGGCGCAATTATCAGAAAACATTCGTGAAAACGGTTGGGAGATCGATGCCTTATATGCAGAGCATGGGCGTTTGGATGAAGTTTTCCGCAGCATTACTCTTCCAGCATCGGAGGCAAAAAACTAATGAATCTGCTTAATGTTTGGATCATTATGAAACGTGAGTTCGGTGGTTATTTTGCAACGCCTGTAGCTTACGTATTTATCATCATCTTCTTACTGCTAACAGGCTTTTCAACCTTCTATGTCGGTAACTTTTTTGAACGTGGGGAAGCCGATCTTTATCCGTTCTTCTCAATGCATCCATGGCTGTATATCCTGCTAATTCCGGCTATATCAATGAGACTCTGGGCGGAAGAACGTAAAAGCGGTTCAATCGAGTTACTCATGACTTTGCCTGTTTCGGTCTTTGAAGCTGTGTTAGGTAAATTCATGGCTGCATGGGCCTTTACCGGATTGGCTCTATTCCTTAACTTCCCTTTGTGGATTACCGTTAATTACTTAGGCGACCCAGACAACGGTGTCATTATTGCCAGCTTTTTAGGGAGTTTATTGATGGCTGGTGGCTTTTTAGCAATTGGCTCTTGTATCTCTGCAATCACTAAGAATCAGGTCATCGCCTTTGTGCTCAGCTTGATTGTGAGCTTGGTTTTTGTATTGAGTGGTTACGGCATTGTGATTGATTTTTTTGCGAGCTGGGCCCCAAGAACAATTGTTGAAACAATCAGTTCATTTAGCTTTTTGACGCATTTTGATGCGATCAGCAAAGGGGTGATTGATTTGCGAGACATGATGTATTTCATATCACTGATCGTGATTTGGTTATTTGCGAATGCACTTATCGTCAATGCCCGTAAGGCTGATTAGGAGAACATGGCAAAGATGAATAAACAACTTCTATCAAAGACTGGTTTAATCTTAGCGATTATTTTATTTATTGCATTCAATATTGTTGTGAATGGCAATTTCAAATCAGCTCGTGTTGATTTAACCGAAAGTACCCTCTATACCTTATCAGAGGGTACTACCAATATTCTTGAGTCATTAAACGAACCGATTACGCTTCGTTTTTATTACACAGAAAAGGCAGCTCAAGCGCTTCCAAGTCTCAAAGCGTATGCTCAGCGAGTACAAGAGTTATTGTTTGAATATCAGCGTGCATCGAATGGCAAAATTCGTCTTTTTGTGATGAATCCTGAGCCTTTTTCTCAAGATGAACAGCGAGCTGATAGATATGGTTTGCAATCTGTTCCTATCGATGGTGAAGCTGATCCACTTTATTTTGGTTTGGCAGGAACAAATCAGTTAAATGGTGTTGAGACTATTCCTTTCTTTCAGCCAGAAAAGGAAGACAGGCTTGAATATGATTTGACTAAACTTATCTATGAACTCTCAAATAGGAAGCGTCAGTCAGTCGGTGTTATTAGTTCACTTGAGGTGGATGGTGAACAGTACGATCCTCTCAAAGGAGAGGTGGCTAGCACCGATGGCAAAAAGCCATGGGCAATGATGGCTGAACTTCGTCAAATGTTTGATGTGGCTATGCTGCCTACAGACATCAGAAGAATTCCTTCTAGTACCAAGGTATTGGTGGTGATTCATCCAAAAGATCTCTCCGAAACAACGCTGTATGCCATCGATCAATATGTTTTGGCAGGTGGGAAATTAGTGACCTTTGTTGACCCATACGCTGAAGCCGATATTCCGGAAAAAGATCCAGATAATCCAATGAAAGCGATGTTGGCTCCAAGAAGTTCGAATATGGAGGAGTTGTTTACATCATGGGGCTTCAAACGCTCAAATGCCGACGTACTTGCTGATAGAAAAACAGCTACGAAAGTGG
>DRHY01000145.1 GCA_011052985.1 Methylophaga thalassica | reverse complement strand
TTTGCTCTTTTTTGGAATCAGGCTAGATATATACTAAAGAACGTTTACAACGTCTTCTAAAGCTAGGCGAGTTTTTGCTAAGTCGGCATTGTAATCATCATCTGAGTGATAACCGATACATAAGGCTAGATGGCAGGCATACCCCTCTAATTCTTCCTTGAAAACCTCACTCAACATTTCCGGATCGACACCTTCCATTGGCGTAGAGTCAATACCGAGGCGGGCGAGTGTGTGCATCGCATTACCTAAAGCGATATATGCTTGGTTTTTTGTCCACTTTTCAGTATTACCATTTTCATCCGTGTTGATTTCGGCAAAGATAAAACTACCAAAGGCTTTTTCTCTATCTTCCGGTTTTGTTCGACCGTCTTCGATACCTTTATCGACGACGTAGGCATAATCCTCTCTCGTATAGTGTGTTTTATGGGCAAATAAAATGGTATGCGAAGCTGCTTTGGCATGAGGTTGATTGAATTGGAATTTTTTCTCAAAACTATCATGGAGGCGTTGTTTGGCGGCATCAGTTTCTATAACAATAAACTTCCATGGTTGCGAGTTGATAGATGAGGGGGATAAACGCAGTGCTTCGTAAAGAACCTCTAAATCAGCTTGAGCAACGCGCTTAGATGGGTCATAACGTTTACTGGTGTAACGGGTCATTAAGTCGGTAATAATTGGATGTGAAATAGGTGTGTTCATGGAAATAAAAGGTCCTCGCATTAAACTGTTCGAAGAAGTAAGTTAGCAAGCTAAACAACTATCATAAGGCTTGAGTAATTATAAATGTGGTTAATATAAACTGGGAAAATAAGCTCTGTATTTGTCTATACAGGAATGAAATAATTTTGAGACTGCACGTAATTGATCCATATTATATTCATCATTTTTATTTACGGGGTAACTTGGCACTATGTCTTCCATTCAAAAATTAAGCTATGTTTGGAGGGCAGATAATGCAATCACTGACACGTGATCAACTTCAGTCTGTCGTGAATGAAATTGATAGAGCTACTGAAAAACATCAATCATGGTACGAGTCATTACTACGCGTACTTATTTGTCATTTGCCACCACAAGAAAATGATCTAGCAGTGGATGCGGAACAAAGATGCTTATTTGGACAGTGGTGTAATAGTCCAGATGCCGGTTTGATTATAGAGCACGAGACATTTAAGGCTCTAGCACGTGCACACAAAAACATGCATGACAGTTGCCGTATGTTACTTGAACATATGATTCAGCGGCAGATGATCCCGGTTGAATTACTCGATAGCTTTACCGCAGAGCTGGCTGATATGAGAGTACAGTTTGAATCTCTCAGGCATGAATTTTCTGAGAGAATTTCTAATCTTGACCCGCTAACAGGCGCAAATACGCGGGCCGGATTGATGGCTATACTCAACAAAGAGCATTCACTTTCTGTAAGGGGATATCCATCAGCCTCGATTTTGATGATCGACTTAGATTATTTTAAATCAGTTAATGATACGTATGGCCATAGTGTCGGGGACAAGGTGCTGGTATCAACGGTTGAGTCCATTCAAAAAACTTTGCGCCCCTATGACTCACTCTATCGTTTAGGGGGGGAAGAGTTCTTAGTTTGCCTACCCAGTACGGATATGGAGCAAGCTTCAATCATTGCTGAACGTATACGCGAGTCGATTAGCACAACACACATAAAACTTGAGCAGAATAAGCAGTCTATTCGTGTGACTGCATCGTTAGGCGTCGCTTCACTGTGTCCGGAACGAAATGTGGTCGATTCTATAGAGTTAGCAGATAAAGCTATGTATCTTGCAAAGCAAGAAGGGCGAGATCTTGTTAAGGTAGCTTAGCTAGCCAATGTTTCACGAACTGAGTAAAGCAAGTAGCGAGTGGATTATGCTTAATGCCTGATAGAGTATGTGAAAGCGCTATTCATTCTCACGTTAAACTATTGCCGAAGTGACTAATAAAAATGATAAAACTATTCGTATTGTTACTGATGATGAGTGCTGTGAGCAAGGCAGAGGAAGTGAACTGCGATAATGCCTTCACCACCTATGACATGAATGTTTGTGCAGGTCATGATATGGAACAAGCAGATGCTAAGCTTGATAAATATTTAACCGCTGCAAAAGAGCGCTATGTTGATGAACCTGATGTAGTCGCCTCTTTAGACAAGTCGCAACAAGCTTGGTTGACGTATAGACAGATATATTGTGATGGTATTTATGATTTGTGGTCTGATGGCACTATCCGTGGAGTCATGTTCGCATCTTGCGTGATCGCGCTGACGGAACAACATACTCATCAACTTTGGCTAGACTATCTCACCTACATGGACTCAACTGATCCAATCTTGCCAGAACCAAATCTTGCTCGAATGAAAGAGACAGACCCTAACCATAGTTCTGATGATTAGGGTCTGGTAAAGGATTTTTACGCCTTATCTAACGCTTGTTCAATATCGGCAATAATATCGTCGATGTGCTCAATACCTACTGATATACGCACTAAATCTTCTGACACTCCTGCTGTGGCTAACTCTTGAGGATTTAGCTGGCGATGTGTTGTTGTGGCAGGATGGCAGGCTAATGATTTTGCGTCGCCAATATTAACCAGACGTAAGATCATTTGCAGCGCATCAATAAATCTAGCGCCTGCTGCTTTGCCGCCGGTGATGCCAAAACTTAATATGCCAGATGCTTGTCCTTTGGTAATTTTTTGGCAAAGCGATTGGTAAGGGCTATCTTTTAGTCCAGCGTAATTGACCCATTCCACTTTTGGATGCTGCTTGAGGTATTCGGCTACTTTTAAGGCATTTTCACAGTGACGTTCCATTCTGAGTCCGAGCGTCTCTAAACCTTGTAGTAATAAAAAGGCACTATGTGGAGATAATGCTGAGCCTGTATTTCTCAGTGGCACAACACGACAACGACCGATATAGGCAGCAGGGCCTAATGCTTCGGTATAAATGACACCATGGTAGGAAGGATCAGGTTCATTCAACATGGGGAATCGCTCTTTATTGGCAACCCAGTCAAAGCGACCTGAATCGACGATAATGCCACCGACGGTTGTGCCGTGCCCACCAATGTATTTGGTGAGCGAGTGCACAACAATATCAGCGCCATGATCGAATACTCGGCATAGATAGGGCGTGGCGACGGTATTATCAACAATCAATGGCACACCATGACGGTGAGCAATCTCTGCCCAACGTTCGATATCGACAATATTGCCAGCCGGGTTACCGATAGATTCACAGAATAATGCTCGTGTCTTATCATCAATCAGGCTTTCAATCTTTTCATAGTCATCAAATGAAGCCATCCTCACTTGAATACCCTGACGGGGGAGCGTATGAGCAAACAGATTGTATGAACCACCATATAGCTGTGTACTACTGACGATGTTGTCACCTGCATCACAAATAGCTTGAATGGAATAGGTAATCGCGGACATACCTGATGCAACGGCTAGACCACCAATTCCACCTTCCATTTCAGCAAGACGTTTCTCTAACACATCATTGGTTGGATTCATGATGCGAGTGTAGATGTTACCGGGGACTTTTAAATCGAATAAATCGGCACCATGCTGGGTGTCATCAAAGGTATACGAGGTGGTTTGGTATATCGGAACGGCTGCTGCTTTGGTGGTTGGTTCTGAGTCATAGCCGTGGTGTAACGCTAAAGATTCTAATCTCATTTTTTCACTCCATGGGGTAAGTTCACTCATTGGTGACTTTTTATTGTCTTATCTTGCTGATACCGGGCTAATATAAAAACATGGGGCTAATAATATTACTAGTGCCTGACATCATATTCAGATGAAGAGATGTGATATCAAGGACGATGAAACAGGCAGCAACGGGAGATTAAATGAAGATTCTTTTTGTGCATGGGATGGGCCGAAGCCCATTATCGGGATGGCGCTTGCTACGTTACTTGAGAAAAAAGTATCGAGTCGAGACCCAGACGTTTTCTTATTTAGTCAGTATCGAGTCCTTTGAGCAAATAGAACAACGATTACAGAAACGAATTAGCGCCATCGCAGAAAAGGATGACTACATCTTGATTGGCCATTCGCTTGGTGGCGTATTGATTCGAGCAACCATCAATGCATTAGCTGATAGAGTTAAACCACCAACACATACTTTTTTGTTGGGATCGCCGCTTCAGCCGTCTCGTTTAGCCAAGTATTTTCGTCGCTATCGCATATTTCGATTAATGACAAACGACTGCGGTGGCTTATTAGCATCAGAAATTCGTATGCAAGCCATTGCCGCTATAAGCAGCCCAGTCACCAGTCTTGTTGGTATTAGTGGTCCGCAATGTAAAAGCGGCCCTTTTAAAAATGAATTGAATGATGGGATTGTGTCATTATCCGAAGTCAGTGCAGATTGGTTGACAGATCAGATTCAAGTTAAAGGTATGCATAGCTTTCTCAGCAGTAATAAGCAGGTCATTAGACATATATCAGCACGTATGGATGGATAACTGATCTCAGTCATTTTAGGTTTGTACCGCATGTGTATGATGATTATGTAATGCTGCCACCCATTTCGATTGATAACAAAAGAAACGTCATGCAACGATTTAGAAATATCTTTCTCCTTATTATTTTGATTACTCTTGCTGGTGGAAGTTATTACTGGCGAACTACAGAAGAGTTGAGTTTGCCAGAGGGCTTTGCTGCAGGTAATAGTCGAATTGAAGCTACAGAAGTGGATATTGCGACTAAAACTGCCGGTAAAGTTGAGCAAATCTTTGTCAATGAGGGGGACTGGGTCACGGCAAATCAATTGTTAGCTGTGATGGATACGGAGCAAGCAAAAGCAAGTTTGGCTGTTGCTGAGGCGATGTTAGTTAAAGCAAAAGAAAGTAAAAAGTACGCGCAGGCGATTTTGTCTCAACGTCGTAGCGAAGTCACCTTAGCCGCTAAGGAGTTTGACCGAACACAAGTATTGGTGAAAAAAGGTCATCTCAGTCAAGAGGTCATGGATCAAAAACGTAGCCAAAAGTTGACAGCTCAGGCCAGTATGCAAGGGGCCTCTGTGCAAGTGGCTGAGGCCGACGCTCAAATTGCCGCTGCTGTTGCTGAAGTACATAAAGCACAAGTGGTCATTGATGATAGTCAACTAAAGACACCGCGTAATGGCAGGGTGCTATATAGACTGTCTGAACCAGGTGAAGTATTAGCGGCTGGCGGAAAAGTCATTACCTTAATTGATGTTAGTGATGTGTATATGGTTGTCTTTTTACCTACCGATCTAGCGGGTAAAACGCGTGTTGGTGCCGAAGCTAGGATTGTGGTGGATGCCTACCCTGAGTTTTCCATTCCCGCCACAGTATCGTTTGTCGCCCCCCAAGCGCAATTCACACCCAAAGCCGTAGAAACGGAAGAGGAACGGCAGAAACTGATGTTTCGTGTCAAAGTCAAAATTGATCCGACGGTGCTGGCCCAATTTGCTGATCGTGTAAAAACAGGTGTTCCGGGTTTGGCTTTCATCACGTTAGATGACAATGCTGAATGGCCAGAACAAGTGCCACCACTTATCCAATATTAATCCCCTGATGTCAGAAAAAAGTGTTGTTCATTTATCAGAAATTAGTCACCGATATGCTGATAATCAGGCGTTGTCTTCTATAAGTCTGGATATACCAGCGGGACTGCGCGTGGGGTTTATAGGTCCGGATGGGGTAGGAAAGTCAACCTTGCTTGGGCTTATATCCGGCGTCAAAAAAGCGCAATCAGGTCAGTGTATCGTTTTAGATACTGATATTCAGGATGATCATCAGCGTAAGCAAATTTGTTCACGTATTGCCTATATGCCACAAGGCTTGGGCAAAAATCTTTATATGACCTTATCGGTTTATGAAAACCTACTATTTTTTGCTCGTCTCTTTAATCTCACTAAACAGCAACGACAGCAACGTATTGATATGTTGCTCAGAAGTACTGGGCTGACAGCGTTTCATGACCGGCCAGCAGGGCAATTATCAGGTGGTATGAAACAAAAACTCGGCCTGTGTTGTGCTTTGATTCACAATCCAGATTTGCTCATTTTGGATGAACCGACAACCGGTGT
>DRHY01000144.1 GCA_011052985.1 Methylophaga thalassica | reverse complement strand
TTGTGTCATCTAATGCAGCGGCTTTTGTATTGAATTGTCTTACAGACATAGCACACGTTGGAGTATCAACCGATGGGAAAATATTCAACACGACATTGCCTGATAATTCTGCAGATGTCAGTTCGGACAAATCATCTTTGGTTAAGCTGAATGCGGGTGCAGTAGCCCCCACTTCGGGTAATTCACCGACAGTATTAAAGGGATTACCTTGTAAAGTAACTGATGTCATTTTTACTCCTTGAATTAATGTTATTCCTCGTCAGTAGTGACTTGTCTGGATTTTTTTAGTTCACCCAAACGATGATAAACCTGTTTGGCATCCCTTAAATTACGCTTCGCCTGCTCGATGCGCTTGTCTTCAATCATGGCTATAACAGCAATCACACCAACGATGCTGATTAATGTGCCAGCAATACCACCAGACAACCATGCGATATAGCTGGCCACAGCTACCAGTATAAAAATTTGTACGACCATCCACTGTGATGCGAGCTTTTCCTTTTGGCAGGTAATATATTTTTCATGCCACAAGCTGACTAACAAACTCACCTCTTCGTTACTAAGCACGCTTAAGTTAGCGTAATAGTCGAGACCAATGAGCTCATCATTATAATTACGTGACGAAAGATGTGGATCTTCAGCCATCTCTTTAAGCATATAAAAAGTATCTTCATCACGCTCCATCACCTGAACTCCTTTCTAATCCTACTTTGATGCCAACCATCGCAATGTTCCTTCATTAATCTTTAATGAGTCATCAAAATTTAACAATTGAATTCTAGACTTGCTGCAACTTGAGTCGTGAAACCATCGGTGGGAATAGCGGTGATTTGATTCTACACCTTTCAATAGGTAACTCCACAATGATTACAGCAGCAGAAAACTCTATGGTTATTTGGCGTCTTACTGATGGCAAACCAGGCCATGAAAGTCAGAGTGAAGGTCTTGTTAATGCCTTAAAACGAAAAATGGATTGTCAAAGCATCGACATTCGCGTGAGTAATCGCATACAACCATTATTTGATTTATTGAGCAGCACATGGCCCGCAGGCAAATCATTACCAAGACCAGACTTCATCGTTGGAGCTGGTCATAGAACACATCTGAACATGCTAGCAGCACAACGCACTTATGGTGGGAAGACCATAGTCCTTATGCAGCCAAGCTTACCCGTCTCTTTTTTTGATCTTTGCTTAATCCCTGAGCATGATAATTATCAAGGAGACGGAGACGTTATTGAGACTCGTGGTGTTCTCAATCCTATCACTGTTCAGGGTGAACATCACAGAAAAAAAGGGCTGTTTCTGATCGGCGGTCCATCAAAGCATTATCATTGGGATGAAGCCTTAGTTGTTTCACAGATTCTACAAGTGTGTAAACAAAACCCAGCGATTCAATATACCTTATCAACCTCTCCCAGAACGCCACATGATTTTGCAGCTGATATTGCTGGAATCAAGATTTCTAACCTAACCATTATTCCCTATGAAGAAACAGGAAAAGGTTGGGTTAAATCGGAACTAGCCAATGCATATACTGCTTGGATTACAGAAGATTCCGTGTCTATGGTTTATGAAGCCCTTACTGCTCAAACCGCTGTTGGTGTGTTGAATATGAACGTAAAAAAAGATAACCGTGTAGCCCGTGGCTTAAGCAAGTTAATTGGTGAGGGTTATGCCGTAAGATTTGACTCACTTGGCCATTACAAAAAACAATTGCATCCTGTTTTAGGCTTTATGGAATCAGATCGCTGTGCGGATGGCGTAATTAGACGCATACTGGAAACACACTCATCGCGTCAGCCTCAAGCTCTTACAGTTTAAATATAATTTGTGTCAAATCATCTCACCGTTGTTCAAGTCTTACCGGCACTGCATTCAGGTGGGGTGGAACGAGGTACATTAGAGGTAGGCAAGTTTCTTTCAGAGCAAGGTCATCGATCCATGGTTATCTCAGCGGGAGGAAGGTTAGTTACTGACTTGGAGAGAGAGGGTAGCGAACATATCGATTGGGATATTGGTAAAAAGTCTTTGTTGACACTCAAATTGATACCTAAGTTACGAGCTTTTCTGGTTGAGAACAATGTCGATATTCTTCATGTTCGCTCCCGAATGCCTGCATGGATATGTTATCTAGCCTGGATAACCATTCCTAAAAAAATCAGACCCAAATTAATCACAACAGTGCATGGTACTTACTCAGTAAATGGCTATAGTAAAATAATGACAAAGGGTGAACATGTCATTGTGGTCTCAAAAGCTATCGAAGATTATGTTATTCAACATTATTCTGTCGATACAAAGAAACTCGTACTTAACTATCGCGGTGTCGATCACCGTATCTTTTATTATGATTACCAGCCAAGCCATAACTGGATAGAACAATGGAAGGCGGATTTCCCTGAAAGCAGAAATAAACAACTCCTGACTTTGCCCGCTAGAGTCACTCGCTGGAAAGGCCAGCAAGATTTTATTCATATCATCGCCAAGCTATCTATACGATGCCCCCATATTCATGGTCTAGTGGTGGGCGATACATCGACATCAAAAACAGACTATCTCCATTCATTAAAACAGCTAGCAATAGACTTGGGTGTTGACGATAAGATTAGCTTTGTTGGGCATCGAAGTGATCTTCAAGATGTGATGGCCATTTCAAGCATTGTTATGTCCTTATCAACGCAGCCGGAAGCATTTGGACGCATATCATTGGAAGCCCTTAGCATGGGCATTCCCGTGATTGCTTATGCGCATGGTGGGGTAGCGGAACAGTTAGATGTATTGTTACCTCAAGGTAAAGTGGCAGTCGCAGACATTGATGCTGTTGTTGACTTATCAGAGCAATGGCTAGTTAAACCCCCAAAAGTAGCTAAACACCATCCATTCCAATTACAGGCGATGTTAGAAACCACTCTTTCTGTTTATGAAAATGCATTAAACGTCGACAAGCAATGAGGATCTGTCAGTTTCTTCTCAGTCGGGGCGATGGGGGCTTAGAAAAGCATGTTCGTGAATTATCACACTCACTCTTAGAAGCAGGTCATGATGTTTTCATCATAGCGGATCCACTATTTATCAAAACACTGCCGCAGTCATTACAACAGCATGCAACCCCCATATCAGCCTCAATGAGTCGACATAATCCTATTTTATGGATGCGCCTACTAAAAATTCTACAACAACTTAATATCGATATTGTGCATGCACAAGCCAGTAAAGCCAGCTATGTATTGGGGCTATTGCGCCGTTTTGTCAATGCAAAAACAGTCGGCACCTTACACAATATAAAACATGATGTATCTTCCTATAACAAACTCGATCACATCATCACCGTTAGCAAACAACTCTCAACATATGTTCAACATCAACATGTATCGGTTGTTTATAACGGTATTCACTCTCACACCGTCTCAGCTATTAATCTGAGCGAGCAATTTAATTTACCATCCCACTTGCCTACCTTTTGTGCGGTTGGGAGACTAGTATCAGCTAAAGGCTTTCTCGATTTACTTGATGCTATAGATGGTCTTCCATTAAACCTACTCATCATCGGTGAAGGTCCTGAACGAGTGAAGTTAGAACAACGTGTAATGAGCTTGTCAAACAACACAATGTGCAGACTCTTAGGTCATCGCCAGAATGTCCCTGAACTGATGGCGGGGGCCGATGGCATATTGATTAGCTCTCATAGAGAGGGTTTTTCATATGTGTTCAGTGAAGCCTTGTTGCAGCACAAACCCATATTAGCCACTGATGTACCGGTTGCTAATGAAGTCTTAGCTCAAGAGCTGATTGTTCCAATAGGCAAAGCCCCCCTGTTTCGTGAGCGATTGATTGCCTTACTCAATGACCGAGAGCGTTGGCTAACGTTAATGGAACCCGCATTTTTGTTAGCAAAAAATGAGCTGACGATAGAGGCCATGCTGAATGGAACGAACGCTGTTTATGATCAATTAAAGAATAAAAATGGATAAATCGATTACTAAAATTTTGCTTATCAAACACGGTGCCTTTGGCGACTTGATTCAAGCAGATGGCATTTTTCATGATTTGCGTCTCTATTATGCCAATGCAGAAATTGTCTTACTAACGATGTCTCGCTACAAAGAGCTAATGCAACAATCTCCTTACATAGACAGGGTTATCGTGGATAATAGGGTGGCACTTTGGCACGTACGTGATCAACTCAAACTTAGACAGAAGTTACGTGATGAGAATATAGACCTAGTGATTGATCTACAAAACTCTAACCGCAGTAGCTTATATCAACGCTATTTTTTACCAAACTCACCGTGGTTTTCACGACGATCATCGCTCAATGGAGT
>DRHY01000143.1 GCA_011052985.1 Methylophaga thalassica | reverse complement strand
GTATCGTTATCGCCAAACCGAATTTCTTCAGTAGCAATCGTATCGTTTTCATTTACGACGGGTAGAATGCCTAGCTCAAGTAAGGCTTGAAGCGCACTACGTGCATTCAAATGTCTGACACGGTCTGATAGATCAGAATGGGTTAATAATATTTGTGCTGTTTGAATGCCATGTTTCTCACATTCTGTTGCGTAGGCATTCACTAAGCCCATTTGACCGACGCTAGCTGCCGCCTGAAGACGATGAATTTCATGGGGACGCTTACGCCAGCCTAAGCTTTGCATACCTGCTGCAACAGAGCCTGAAGTGACCAAAACAACCTCTTTACCCTGGCGGCGTAATTCCGCAATTTCAGTACTCAGCCAGCGTATTCTGTCTCTATCTAAACCTTCACCTACGCGTGTTAATAAAGCACTGCCGATTTTAATTACCCAGCGTTTGGCATGTATTAACTGCTGATGAGGCTCTGTCACGACGAATTATTCCTCAGAAACGTCTTGCTCGACTGCGTTTTTAAGCTCTGCCTCTTTTAATGACTCAAGATAATTCATGACATCACCAACAATGGCATCACAGCCTTCACCCGTTTGACCACTAATACGGAACACTTTGCCTTTCCAGTTCAACTTATCAATGACTTCTTGGCAGAGTTCTTCACGGATATCTTCAGGGACCAGATCCATTTTATTTAGGACTAACCACTGATCCTGACTCCCCAATGCTTCGCTATATCGTTCTAGTTCACGGTTGATAGTTTTCACACTCTCGACCGGATCTTGCTTAACATCGGCCGGCGCCATATCTACCAAATGGAGTAACAAGCGCGTTCGAGTTAGATGCTTGAGAAACTGAATACCTAGACCAGCCCCTTCAGCAGCACCTTCAACAAGACCAGGGATATCCGCAATAACAAAACTACGGACATCTTTGAGCGTGACGACACCTAAATTAGGATAAAGCGTTGTAAACGGGTAGTTTGCGACCTTAGGCTGGGCAGCGGAAACTTGACTAATGAACGTGGATTTACCAGCGTTTGGTAAACCAAGCAGACCAACATCCGCTAATAACTTCATTTCCAGACGTAAGGTTCGCTCTTCTCCAGGTGTCCCCTCACTAGTCTGACGAGGAGCACGATTAATACTGGATTTATAACGTGCATTTCCCAAGCCATGCCAGCCACCTTTTGCAACCAGTAGCTTGTCACCTTCATTGGTTAAATCACCAATCAGTTCTTCGGTATCATCATCCCAAGCTTCAGTACCAATAGGCACCTTGATGACGAGATCTTCGCCTCGCGCACCGCTACATAGACGACCACGTCCATGCTCACCACGCTCAGCTTTGTAATTACGTTTGTAGCGGAAATCTATCAGTGTATTAACTTGCGAATCTGCGACCAAATAAATGTCGCCGCCATCACCACCATCGCCACCATCAGGGCCGCCAAAGGGAATGAATTTTTCGCGACGAAAACTCAGACAGCCGTTACCACCGCCACCGGCGCTGATTTTTATTTTCGCTTCATCCACAAATTTCATGTTGTAACCCGATCATCATTTCATAATTTATCTGGCCTAAGGCCAGAAACAAAAAACCCCGCATCAGCGGGGCTTTGAGCTGTTTGCCCCAACGGGCCAACAAGATTCTTACTCAGCTACAACACTGACGAAAGTACGATTAAGTGGACCTTTGGTCTCAAATAATACTTTACCTTCTGCTGTCGCAAATAAAGTATGGTCTTTACCAATACCTACATTGCGACCTGCGTGGTAACGAGTTCCGCGTTGGCGTACTAAAATGTTACCACCTGTTACAGCTTCGCCACCATAGCGTTTCACACCAAGGCGTTTCGACTCTGAATCGCGTCCGTTACGCGTACTACCACCAGCTTTCTTATGAGCCATGTGTTAACCCTCTTCTAAGTCAATCTTAGGCAGTGATGCCTGTGATTTCGATTTCAGTAAATGCTTGACGATGCCCCATTTGTTTGCGGCTGTGCTTACGACGACGGAACTTGACGATTTTAACTTTATCGCCACGACCATTCGCTGCGACTTTAGCAGTAACTTTTGCACCATCAAGGTAAGGAGCGCCGACTTTGATGTCATCGCCTTCGCCTACCAACAGTACTTTATCAAGTTCTACCGTGTCACCTGCTTCAGCAGTCAATTTTTCAATGCGGAGCTTTTCGCCCTCTTTAACGCGGTATTGTTTACCGCCAGTCGCGACAATAGCGTACATCGCTGTCTCCAAAAGTAATAAGTTAATGTAGGTTCGCCTACAAAAGACCGGCAATTGTATCGCCTTTCTATTGCAAGATCAAATTCATATTGAAATATTTGCGCCGTCTTGCTGCACATGAGAAAGTACGCGTTTACCAATTATAGGCAGAATACTGTTCCGTGGATATACAATCCATTTACGATCTTATTGAAGATGATATGAAAGCTGTCGATCAGTTGATTCAACACAAACTGACTTCAGACGTTGCCCTCATAAACCAACTCGGGTTCTACATCATAAACAGTGGCGGTAAGCGCCTTAGACCTGCTTTAGCAATTTTGTGCGCAAGAGCCTGTGGGTATGAAGATGATAGCCATATCAACTTAGCAACTATTATTGAATTTATTCACACTGCAACCTTATTACATGACGATGTTGTGGACAACTCCAACATGCGACGTGGAAAAGAGACCGCAAATGTTCTCTGGGGAAATGAAGCCAGCGTGCTAGTAGGCGATTTTCTGTACACCCGTTCATTTGAAATGATGGTGGAAATGAATTCAATGCGATTAATGCAAATTCTTTCTCACACAACTAATGTAATTGCTGAAGGAGAAGTCTTACAGCTGCTTAATTGTCATGATGCCAGTACAACTGAAGCTCGCTATCTTGAAGTTATTCATCATAAAACTGCCAAGCTATTTGAGTCTGCAGGTCAATTAGGTGCCGTCATTAGCAATGCAAGTGAAGATCAAGAAGTGGCTATGGCTGAATACGCTATGCATCTAGGAAGTGCTTTTCAACTTGTTGACGATATTTTGGATTACAGTGAATCGAGTGAGACTATCGGTAAAAATATTGGTGATGACTTAGCTGAAGGCAAACCGACATTACCATTGATTAATGCCATGTCAAAAGGCTCGTCTCAACAAGCGGCTGTTATTAAGGAAGCAATAGAAAACGGTCAGCGCGAACGTATTCAGGATATCATTCAAATCATCAGTGATACCGGCTCAATCGAGTACACAGCTCAGGCTGCACGTAATGAAGTGGCTCAAGCAAAGCAAGCCTTAACAGTTATTAAAGACAGTCCCTATAAAGAAGCATTATTATCGTTAGCAGATTTTGCTATCCAGAGAAGTTACTAGCCAAAAGTCACATAACGTCAATCAATGGCAATGCTGTGATGACTTCCGATATTTAGATAATATCTACTCATCAGCTAATCCATGTTCACTAATGATGGAATGAATAATTGGTGCTATTTGTAATGTATTTGATGCACAAATGACAGAATGACTTCAAAGCAGCTTAACCTAATAGTAAAGCTTGGGATTACCATAACTCAGATAATTGTCGACAGTTCATTTCCTACCTCGTTGATAAGTTTGTGATCATCCTAGATGATGTACAAGATTATCGAGAGTGCTACAGTGACATTTTCTAGCTGCTGACATTAATCGTTTTTTTATTCAAGGTGCATTCTGTTAACTAGTTATGGCTCAAATATATAAATATCACCTTTTTATCTGCACTCACAGTCGTGATGATGGTTCGGCAAATTGTGGGGAGCATGATTCACAATCCTTGCGAGACTATGCAAAACAGCGCGTAAAAGAGTTAAAAATTAAACGCGTTCGTGTCAACAGTGCGGGCTGTCTAAACCGTTGTAAATTGGGTCCCATGTGTGTCATCTATCCTGAAGGCACTTGGTATCATTTTGAAACAAAGAACGATATTGATGACATTATCAATTCACACCTTATCAACGACACCATAGTGGAACGCCTCGTAAAATGACGCCAGATGAGTATTGTCGTGATAAAGCGGCAAAAAGTGGTTCAAGTTTTTATTACAGCTTTCTTTTTTTACCACCCGAAAAAAGACAAGCTATAACGGCTGTTTATGCTTTCTGTCGTGAAGTTGACGATGCTGTAGATGAAATATCTGATCCTGAGGTGGCTGCTCAGACCTTAGCTTGGTGGCGGATAGAAATTGACAATACATTTGCTGGAAAACCAACCCATCCTGTCGGCAAAGCTTTAGAACATGCGCTTACCCACTTCCAATTGCATCATGAATATTTCATCGAAATCATCGATGGTATGGAGATGGACTTATTCCAGCATCGCTATGAAGCTTTCAAGCATCTCGCTCTATATTGTCATCGTGTCGCCAGTGTCGTCGGCCTGTTAGCTGTAGAGATTTTTGGTTACCGAAACCGTCAAACATTAAAATATGCTGAAAAACTGGGACTAGCCTTACAGATGACAAACATCATTCGTGATGTTCGAGAAGATGCCGAGCGTGGTCGCATATATTTGCCTCAAGAAGATCTGCAACGGTTTAACGTTAAAGAAGCTGATATTCTCGCCTTGAAACAGACACATGAACTCACGCAATTACTTGAGTTTGAAACTCAGAGAGCACGTCAGTTTTATCATGAGGCCTTGGCTGTTCTACCCATTGAAGATAGATATAGTCAGCGTACAGGCCTGATGATGTCTGCCATCTACAGTGCCACCTTAGATGAGATAGAAAAAGATGGCTTCAATGTAATGACTCATCGTGTTTCTTTAACACCTATCAGAAAACTATGGATTGCCTGGAAAACAGGTAGACAAGAAAAAAAAAATAATCAATGACAACACTTATTGTTGGTGCCGGCTGGAGTGGCTTAGCTGCCGCAGTCAAACTTATTCAGCAAGGTGAAGACGTCATCCTCTTCGAGTCAGCCAAGCAGATAGGAGGGAGAGCGAGAAACGTTCAATGGCAATCACAGTTTGTTGATAATGGACAACATTTACTGATTGGTGGCTACGTACGCACCTTAGCGTTACTAAAAAAGCTCGGTGCAGAAGAATCTGCTCTGTTTAAGCGCTATCCACTCAATATTTCAATCTTCGATAAACATTTCCCTCCACTACATTTTGTAGACGTCGGAAACCGCTTGCCTTGGCCGCTATCGTTACTCTTGTCACTCTGGAAACATAACGGGTTTGACGTCGTCAAAGAATTATCCCAACTTGTGCTTAGTGCCAAACGCCAATGCTCTAAACCTGATCGAAGTGTTTTAGATTGGCTACACCAACAAAAACAATCCCCTAGGCTGATTACACAACTATGGGAGCCACTTTGTCTTGCAATGCTAAATACGCCCATTAAGTCAGCATCCACACACGTATTCGCTCATGTT
>DRHY01000142.1 GCA_011052985.1 Methylophaga thalassica | reverse complement strand
GGACCTGTTTGACTACAACAGGATGACCATTAACCATCTTAGGTGCGTACAGAAACTGCTCTGCCGCCGCTATAGAAGGTCGTGCAAATAGGGGATGACACTCTCCAACTATTTTGGGTGACTGAACATGGCCTTGTTTATCGACACTGTATGCCACGGTGCAATCACCTTGGAGGCCTTTACGAATTGCAGCTCGTGGATAATCTGGCGCTTTTTTCTCAATCGGTAAGTAGGCTTTGACATTGGTTTTGTCTGCCACTTCTGATGACTGAAGCGGTGAATTTTTTTTTGCTGGTTTTGCTGTTGACGGTATAACAGTTGCCGCTGCAGCGGTCTGTGTTTCTTTAACAGGCTGTTTTTTAATAACAGGTTCACTTTTAGCAACGGGTTTATTCGGTTTTTCAGCAACGACAGGTTTTTCCACCTTAGGTTTTTTCTGTGGTTCTTCTACACGTTTACGTGCGTACTCTTGCTTTTTTACTTCTGGCTTTTTAACCGGTTTAGTCTCAACTACGGTCTTTTTCACCTGTGGTTTTTCAGGAATAGACTCTGGCTTGATAATCTCGGGTGGTGGCTTGGAGGCACTCACGGGTTCAACTACTTTTTGTGGTAATTGCACCAGTTGGATAGCCATCGTCCGCTCAGCAACGGGTGACATTGGGTGTGCTTCCCATTGCGAAAATAAGGCGGCAACAACAGCGACATGAATCACACCTGTGAAACTCAAGGCAGACCAATTAAGTCGTTTCTCTAGTTTAGCGCTACCAAAATACGCTATCTGAGTTGAGTTGATACTAGGCATCAGGCGTCTCCGTCACCAAACTAACGTCGGTGATGCCCATTTTCTGAAGCGCGGCGATGGCTCTAACGACGGCTTGATAGTCTGTACTTTTATCACCACGAATAAAAAAGACGAGTTTGTCGTGTTGTTCACGTACGGCAGCAATTTTAGCTGTCATTTCATCTAAACTAATGGCTTGATCTGAGCGTGCAGTGACGTTAACTTCAGGACCTACATTCCAATAGTATTGACCCTCTTTCACTACTGATAAGGTCAAAATGGTCTGCTCAGTATCAGTAGGCAGCGCCTCAGCAGCAACATCAGGTAACTCTAACTTAACCCCTTGAACTAAGAGTGGTGCGGTCACCATAAAGATGACCAGCAAAACCAACATAACATCGATGTATGGCACGACATTCATTTCTGCCTTGGGGCCGTGTGAGTGTTGTGGTTTACGTATCATGTCAAACCTCTTATGCGGCTTTTTGCTGACTAGCGCGAATTGACAAGCGCTGTAGTCGAGTCATCAACTCATTGCCGAACTGATAGTAACGCGTACTAATATCCGTTGCTCGCATACTGAGACGGTTATAGGCAATAACGGCAGGGATAGCGGCAAACAAACCAATCGCCGTAGCAATCAGCGCTTCTGCAATACCAGGAGCCACCGTATTTAATGTCGCTTGTTCAACCTGAGACAACCCTATGAATGAGTTCATAATGCCCCAAACCGTGCCGAAAAGACCGATATAGGGACTCACAGAACCAATCGTCGCTAAGGTAGATAAGCCTGTTTCTAATTCAGATTCTTGCTCATTAATGTCGACCATAATGGCGCGTTCAATATTGCCCATAATTGCATCATGAGACAATGAAGATGATTGGCTAAAGGCATGTTGCTCTGAGACACCTGTTTGCAAAATGGCGGCAAGCGCAGATGAAGATGATCCTGCATTAGCCCCCATTAAAGCTAGTGAGTGAATATCAGTAGTTTGTTTAAACTGACTGTAAAACGACTGAATATCTTTCTCACGTTTTTTGAGCACTTGTGAACGCCAAATAATCAAATACCAACTAAGTAAAGATGACAGAACTAAAATCACCATCACCAGTTTGACCAAAAGGCTAGCATCACTTACTAGCCCCAAAATACTCATTTCGTGCACTGTTGTTTCCATGATAATTCCTTATTTCTGACGGCTGAGGTCAAGTTGTTCAGCAATGGCTGACCAAGGGATGTATTTGAAGTTTTGATTAGCCGTAGGCATACGATTACGTCCATCCTGAACCACTAACATGCCGGCTGACCAAACACCGCCCAAATTAGCTGAGCTCACATCTAAACCATCAGTTTCTGAGGCACCATCAAGTCCTTTATCGGTATTAAAGCCAACACGAAAGCCACCTTGATAGGAATAGGGTGGTGTGGCATCAAGCACCACATAGCTATCATTACCCTGGCTAGAAATAACGAGAAGAGGGTGATGTTTATCCTGATAAAGACTAATTCCCTCAATGTCAGCATGCAGCAACTCGCCAATAGGCATAACCTGCTGCATTGCAGATGGACGGTCGGCTCTTGCCTCTAAGGCCCATACAGCCACATTTTCTTCACCGATAAACAAACGTTCATTTCTATCGTCAGCAACGCAGCCTTCTGGTTGCGAAGAAACACTGAATTCACGGGCTAAATGCCCTGAAATTTGCCCTTTATTATCTTCTAATAAGTACTGAAAGAAGCGGCCATCTTTATCGTTGGCAATGGCATAGATATCACCCTTATGACTTTTAAATAGGCAGAATCCATAGATATCATCACTTTTGGTCGCTATCTCGCCAAGCGCAGTGACTTCGCCTGAGTCTGGTGCAATAGCAAACACATGCAAGCTGTTGTGATCTCGATTGGTGGCAACAGCAAGATCAATGGTTTTACCTGCGAACTGGAACCCTGTTCGCACATCGACATTATTTAAACGTCCCACGGGTAGATACTGAAGCTGCTTTCCGTCAAGGTCATAAACACCTAAGCCACCTTGCTTATCAGTACCTAATACGCGACTTTTTTCTGCATTGAGACTATTCACCCAAATCGCAGGATCATCAGCAGCATCACCTAGGCTTGGTACTGGATCGGTTTGCACCAGTGCAGGTATTGAAGGAATCAAGGGATGATCATCACTTGATTGAACAGACCATTTTGACTGCAAAGAGCGAAGGCCATCATCACTTCGGATCATTACCTGCAATGACTGGTTCTTGAAACGCGCTGATACCATGTCAGCACCATGACTTTTATCCAGAGAAACATGCGCTTGAGGCAACCATTTGTCGGCTTTTTGCAGATAGGTATGTAAGGTTTTTTTATCGGCGTCGACAACAACTATTCCACCGGGTATCAAACTGATACCAGCGGCGCCACGATTCAGCTCCCCAAACGGTTTTATCATGGCAACGGGGACACGACTCAACTCAGCCTCAGCATGTGCATCATAGGCCCAAACGCCAACGTTCTCTTCATTGATAAAGAGTTGATCACTACGATCGTTGACCTGACAAAATTCGCTGCTGGGTGGCAAGCTAAGTCCTCGGACTCGAAGTGGGGTAGCCATGGTTGAGTGATTATTTGCCACCAACCATTGCTCGCCCAGTCCTTGCTCACCAACCAGAAACAAGAACGCATTATGTGCTTCGTCTTGATAAAGACAGACACCATCAATTTTGTATTCTGTTTTGGGGATATATACAGGTGTTGACCATTGGCCCTCAGCATTGAGTGTAGTGAGGAGGGCTTGTTGACGATCATTATCGACAGCTGCCAGCAAAAGATCGCTAGCAAGAGAACGATGATCCACACTGGAGAAATTACCCGTTAATGTCGATAGCGGCTCGCCATTGCTATTTTCAATACTGATGCCGTGTTGTTCGTATGAGACGATACGATCCACCCCAGCTAATAGTGACGTCTGTAATAGCTGTGCCGCTTCGATATTGACATTTTTTATGGTCCAGTCTTGCTGAAACAGGGTGGCTGCAGAGCAAGCTGATGACAGGCCCAAGCCTGCCAACAGTACCCACGGTTTTAAAGAATTTTTTAATTTAGTATTCATGTTTATTCTTTTATTTACAAATGGTTATAGAAGTTAGTTAATGTAATGCTTAACTTAACTGACGGTCCATATTCTTCGTACTGATTGTTGTAGGCACTATTACCTGTATAGACGTAATAGTGTTCATCAGTGAGGTTTTTGGCTTCTAGACTAATTTGTGCATTTTTGCTGATAAAGTAGCTGCTGCTAAAATCAAGGAAGACTTGATCATCCACATATTCATCGTATCTTTTGTCACTGACCTTACCGACCTGCTTTAGGTAGGATGACTTATAGTTAGTGGATAAACGCATACTGACTTTTTCGTTTTCCCACCCCAGCATGAAGTTACCAACCCGTTTTGACTGACCGGGTAAATCAATACTACGTTGTGTATTTTGGCCTTCGATATCAGCGTCAGAATGGCTAAGTGTGAAATTGGCACCGACTAATAAGCCATTCCAAGGGGAGGGTAACCAGCTCAGTTTTTGACTATAAGCCAGCTCTAAACCATAGACTTTAGCGGTATCACCATTTTTGAATGTGTTGGCTTCATCAAAATTAGCAAAAATCCCTGATCCTGCGATATCCGTTTCATAGACAAAGTCTGAAATATCTTTGTAGAAACCATACGCCGAGATAGCACCGGCACGGCCCATATAGTGCTCGATACCTAAATCAAAGTTTTTCGCAGTCATCGGATCTAACGTTGGGTCACCAAAACTGGCCTTATCGCCACTTTCAATGGAGAAACCGGGTGCGAGAGCTTCAAATGTCGGTCTAACAACACTGTTGGTCCATGCGGCTCTTACTTGGGTTTTATCATCGATGTAATAACGGGCATGTAGGCCAGGCAACCAGTTGTGATAACTGTTTTTGCTAGAGATTTCTTGGTAAACATTGTCACGAATACCAGTACCCTTAGCCTCGAAGTCGGTTTGCTCATAACGCATGCCGGCAATGATGGTCCAGTTATCTAAATCTAGCGTGTTCATCACATACGCCGCATTAATGTCTTCATTCATCACATAATCATTAATACGGGTTTCTTCTTCATTGATATTGCTGGCTAAATCTAATTTAGACAGTAAGTTCTTCAGAGCAGAACTACTAATGCCAGGCCCATAATTATTCAATGAATAATCGACATTACTGCCAGCAAATGCGCCTAAACTTGTATCATTTGAACCAAAACTGTCGAACTCCCAAGCATTGGTATCATTATCTTTTTCACGACGAGACAGCTTGCCACCAAATTTTACTTGTGACGCATAGTTATGAATGGTGAAATCACGAGCTAAATCAATCTTCACATTCTTTTCTGTATCAGTAGTTTTTTGTTCTTCCCATTCGACTTTATCTAAAGAGAAGCTACTTGGATCGTAGTAATCAGAACCCGCAAATAATTTGGGTTTAGATGTACTGGTGAACCCGACATTATCAAAATCACCTTCAAATTTAGCGCCTGCTATATGGCCCGGTGTATCTTCGCTAGCTCGGCTATAGCCAATTTGACCGTCAATCGTCCACAAGCCAATGATTTTTTCACCACCCAATACATAGGATTGAATTTCTTGGGTTTCTTTACGATCTTTTAATTCACGATAACCCGTTGCTCCATTACCTGATTCACTTGGTAGTTGGGCGTTGGCAAACTCCATACCCGCCGCATTGCGTGTTTCAGTATCGGTAAAGCGGCTATATAAGGTACGTAAATAGTAATTCGAGTAAATATCCGCTTTGTAATCAAAGTTCACGCCTAAACCTAAGCGTTCACGTTCAATGTCATAATCACGTTGTTCAAGCTCTTCTAAGCGAGGTTGGCCGGTGAAGTCCCACTTACCACCTGTTTCTACATTGTCTGAACCAAACTGTCGTTTTTGCCAACTTAAAGCCGCCGCCACACCAAAATTATCAACACCATCACCAATGCTGAAAATGTTACTGACGGCACCCGATCCTTTAGGGCTAGTTTCTTCGATATTGTCATCGTAACTACCCTCAGCAGATAGCGTGTAGAACAAGCCATCATGATCAAAGGCCGATAAACTTTTCACATTGATGGTGCCACCAAGAGAGTTAGCATCCATATCAGGTGTTAGCGTTTTCACGACGGATAGTGATTGCACTAACTCACTGGGTAATACATCTAAGGCAACGGCACGTGTGCCGCTCTCTGGTGATGGAACATTGGTGCCATTGATATTAACGGCATTAAGTTCAGGTGCCAGACCACGAACGGTGACAAAACGTCCTTCACCTTGATCATTTTCAACTGAGACACCAGGCAGACGCTCTAATGCTTCTGCTGCGTTATCATCTGGTAATTGGCCAATACCATCAGCATGAACAACACTTTCAATACTGTTTGAATTGCGTTGTTCCGTCAGGGCTTTGTTTATCTGTTCAGCCTGGCCAATAACACTCACTCTTTCTAAATTTACGTCTTCCGCTAGTACCATCGGGCTGCTGATGGCTGTACTGATGGCGAGAGCTATAAAACGTCGTTTGAATATCGTTCGCGAGACGGCAGTTTGTTGCTTATTCATTAATCTAATCCTTGTCAGCTAATGTGAGAATGCTGGCAAGTCTAGGTAGTGCAAATGACAGAAATATGACAGTAAATATGACAATGTATTTAATATCAATAACTTAGATTGCATCCATCACCATTACTGAGCTGTTCTGACTGAGGTAAATCAAAAACTGATAAAAAAAGAAAATAATCTTATGGCTTTTTTATTCATTGACATCAATGACATACCGAATAAGTCGATTTAAATATGTCAATTTTTTTGTGATCACATGACGTTTTTATGAGCTGATTTGACTGTGTTGTATGTCATCTATTTGTCATCTTCATCCGGTAGCGTGTGCACCTTAATATGACCAAGCACTTATCTTCAGGATAGACAAGACTATGAAAAGACGTGATTTTTTTACCTCAACATATTTTTATGGGCTCAGTACAGCCATCATCACTGGCTTTGTCATATTTAAAGTATGGGGCGAGGTAAAAGCATTTGACGATATTAATTGGTTAGATGTCATGTCTGAGGGGGGAATGGTTATCCTCGCTGTTTTCTGGTTAGCTCTATTAGTCAGGAGTAGACCGGCGGGTCGTGTAACACAATTGTTAGCCTTAGGGCTGTGTGGCATTGTTTTCTCATGGTCAATGGATTTTCTGGATGAATTCATTCATTTAGCCAAAGCCTTACCATGGCATAACTGGTTAGAAAGTCTGCCGATACCGTTCTCGTTAGTGATTCTAAGTATTGGTATCTATCACTGGCATCAAGAAGAAATAGCAATCAGCCAGCAAATGCTCAAACGTGAGCGACATTTTCGTGAGCACCGCCTTTTTGATAAGTTGATTCCAGTGGGTGGAGCAGCCTTTTTACGTAAACAGTTAAAGCACTCCATAGCCGAGGCAAAACAGTTTCAACAACCGTTGGCATTACTGGCGATTGATTTAGATAATTTCAATGAATTTAATCGCCGTCATGGTGTAGAAGAGGGGGATCATGTCCTTCAGTTAGTGTGCCAATTGTTGTTATTACAACTGCGTGATGAGGACATCATTTGCCGACTGGCAGGTGACCGCTTTGTGATTTTATTAGCCAACACAACACATGATCAAGCGATGCAAATATTACACGACATGAAAGGCAGCATTGCCGCTTTTGTTTATCGTAGTAAGCAGACCAATGAACGAATGAGTATTTCAGCAAGCGCCGCTATCACTATGGCAAATGAAAGTGATTCAAGCTCCTTGCTGAAACAGCTTAATCATGAGTTGATGAGAGTCAAACGTCATTCTGAGCAGCTAGCCTAACCTTCCTATGGCAAAACTGCTTAAACACACGGGCTATGAACGCGATGTGGCTTTTATCCCAGCGTACTGTCAGCCTGCGGTGTTGATTGACCTAGCGATTGCTCGTGACGTTAATACAAAACATTTGTTTCGAAGCACACGTCTTAGCTTGGATGATTTGCACTCTGCCGATACGCTCGTTAGTTCAGAGCAAGTAGAAACATTAATAGACAATACCAGAAAACTGCTTGATGCAGACGATACAAGTTTTTTATACGGTCAGCAGTTATTACCTGGCTTTTATGGTGCCTGTAGCCATGCATTACAACAGGTGAGAAGTGCCCGGCAAGCCATTGAATTCCTGTGTGAATTTCATGTCTTTTTAACACCATTGATGACACCAAGATTTTATGAAAACGACGAATATGGCTTTTTGTATTGGCAGACAAACTCGGGTTCAACACAAATAGAAACCTTCCTATCAGAGGCGTATATCAGTGCAACGAAATCGATGATCGACTGGTTATCTAAACAAAGCTTGCCCTGGCAGTTCGAGTTTACACACGCGGAACCTGAATATATTGAACAGTATTGGGTTAACTTAGGATCGGATGTTCTATTCGAACAACAAATGAACGTGATGAAACTACCACTGAGTTATCTCAATAAAGAGTGGTCTGCATCCACTTCACTTGGACTTCATGGCGCTACCAATGCCGCCTATCAACAGCTGCGTAAGTTAGATGAGCAGGCGAGTTTTTTAGACCATCTATACGACTACCTGAGGCAACACATTACAGAACCGATTAGTTTAGATAGCGTCTCATTTGCGTTTGGTATCAGTCCAGCATCAATGAAACGCAAGCTTAAAAAACATCACACGCATTTTCAGCAGCAACTTGATCTTGTCAGAAAACACACCGCTATCTATCTTTATCAAGTGAAGGGATTCAGTAATCAAGATATCGCTGAGTACTTGTGTTTTAGCGATATGAATAATTTTAGACGTGCGTTTAAACGCTGGACAGGACTATCACCGAACACCTTATTTGCTCAGTAACATCAGCGTAATCCGTCACGTACCGTTACATTCTTTCAGTGTATGAACCGTATAGATGTGTTCATTAAATTGCCGCTAGAAATCCAGCCGTTTCAAATGGCGCTCAATAAGATGGCATCATCAGGTAAAATACTCACTCCTTAATATGACTGTGCAGACAACGCCTGTAGCCGCGTCACCACATCACTCTCATTATTTTGCATGGAGTCATAAATGCAAGCTGGTCAGACCGTTTACCTAGATTATCAAGCCACAACACCCGTCGACCCTCGTGTTGCCAAGATCATGGCAATCACTAGTGAAACACATTTTGCTAATCCACATTCTGTTGCTCATGTATTAGGTCAAGCAGCGGAAAAAGCGGTCGAAAAAGCACGTGCTGATATTGAAGACTTTATCGGTGCTCAAACGGAAGAGGTTATCTTTACTTCTGGCGCTACCGAATCAAATAACCAAGCCATTGCCAGTGTGCTCTTCGCCAACACGCGCTCACGCCGTAAAGTACTCATCAGTGAAATCGAACACAAATGCATTAAAAATGCGGCTTATTTTTATGCGGCGAAGTTGAATTATCAGGTTGAAGAAATTCCTGTTCATACCTCGGGATTAATTGATGTAGATGCCTATCAGCAATTGTTGTCAGATGACGTGTTATTGGTTTGCATCATGGCGGTCAATAATGAAATTGGTACTGTTCAAGATATCCCTTATTTAGCTGAACAAGCACATAAGGTTGGCGCCTTATTTCATTGTGATGCTGCTCAGGCGCCAGAAACACTTGATATTGATGTCAAATACTGGGGTGTGGATATGCTGAGCTTGTCTGCACATAAGAGTTATGGCCCAAAAGGCATTGGTGCCATTTACATCAATAATGCACTTCAGGCGACTTTACCACCGTTGATTCATGGTGGTGGGCAGCAGTTTGGTATGCGTTCTGGCACGGTGGCAACGCCATTGTGCGTTGGGTTTGCAGAATCATTGAACATCATCAAACAAGAAGGGCAGCAAAACCGTCAGCAGCTAGCAGTACTGAAGCAGTTTCTCCTAGATCAACTAACTCAATCGGGCATTGAGTTTCAGGTCAACGGTAGTATGGAAAACCGTCATGTCGGTAATCTAAATATTCAGTTTATTGGTGTCGACGCTAATAAGTTACTCGGCAATCTGCAACCGTATGTTGCCGCGTCAACCGGTTCGGCTTGTAATAGCGACATGGTACTTATCTCACATGTGTTAAAAGCCATTGGGCTGACGGATGATCAGGCAGCATCATCATTGCGTATCAGTCTGGGACGTTTTTCGGACGAACAGCAAATAAAACAAGCAGTAGCGAGTATAAAGTTGGCCATCTAGTTGATTT
>DRHY01000141.1 GCA_011052985.1 Methylophaga thalassica | reverse complement strand
TCTCGGACCACAGCGACATATTCTCAGCTTCAGCAGCGTAAGTGATGATCGCTTGTAAGTCAGCAGGTAGCGTTTCCCACGCTTGTTTGTTGACGCTCAGTTCAAAAACAGTGCCTGGCTCATGCCAGCCTGGGTAATAGTAATACTCAGCCGCACGATATAAACCAAGACGTTGATCATGGTAAGGGCCAATCCACTCGGTGGCATCTATTGTGTTTCGCTCCAAGGCGGTATACACCTCGCTGCCTGATAACAAAACAGGATTCCCACCTGCTTTGGCAAAGACTTTGCCACCTAGACCGGGAATACGCATTTTCAGTCCTTGTAAATCACTTATTGAGTTGATTTGTTTGTTAAACCAGCCGCCCATTTGAACGCCTGTGTTACCCATTGGAAATGGAATCACGTTAAAGGGCGCATAGGTTTCCCGCCATAGTTCAAGACCACCGCCGTGATATAGCCAAGCATTCATACCTTTGGCTGTCATACCGAATGGAACTGTTGAGAAAAACTGTGCTTCAGGGATTTTTCCAGCCCAGTAATAAGCACTTCCATGGCCCATTTCTACAGTGCCCTGTGAGACTGCATTGAAGGTTTGTAATGCTGGAATTAGTTCACCACCAGCATAGACTTTAATATCCAAACGACCATTAGACATGGCTCGAACGCTCTCAGCAAAATGCTCAGCTCCATCTTGCAATACCGGAAAGCCTGGCGGCCAAGTAGTGACCATTTTCCAATGAAAAGTTTGTTGGCTACTTATATCACTAGCCTTTTTTGAGCTATCCCCATCGCCACATGCAACAAGTAATAATGCAAAAACACTAATGATAAGTGAACGACTGAAAGACAATGACAACATAGCCATGGATTCCTAAATTTATAACAGATCTAATTTAGCATAAGCTAAAACTAACCACTTACTTCCTGCGTGTTTAAAGTTAACTTGGACACGCGCATTTTTACCAGATCCTTCTGTATCGATAACGATGCCTGAACCAAATTTTTGATGATGCACCGCTTGACCAGTTTTAATGCCGGTTTCATTGATACCTTGCTTGTTAGAGCTTCTTCGGGCCTCAATGCTTGGTCGGACATGATTATTCCGTGCTCTAACCTGTTTGACACATTCAGCAGGTAACTCACTTAAAAAGCGAGAAGGTCGCTGTATCATTTCCTGACCGTATAGATAACGGGATTCAGTATAAAGTAAATATAGCGTTTGCCGTGCACGCGTCATGCCGACATAACAAAGACGCCTTTCTTCTGCGAGGCGAGTAGGGTCATCACTCGACTTTTGACCTGGAAAGAGTCCTTCTTCCATGCCGACCATAAAGACAATAGGAAACTCCAAGCCTTTAGCTGAATGAAGGGTCATTAACTGTACACAATCTTCCCAGCGATCGGCTTGATTATCACCTGCTTCTAAGGCGGCATTGGCCAAGAATGCATCCAAGTCAGACATCTCTTCAGCGTCTTCTGATTTTTTGAACTGACTGCTGGCGGTAATAAGTTCGTCTAAGTTGTCTAAGCGGCCTTGACCTTTTTCTGTTTTATCTTTTGAAAAGTGTGCTTTTAAGCCGCTCTCATCAATGACTAATTGGGTCATCTCATGCAAGGGCAAAACAGTATCTTGCTCGGGCGTAAGTGAGTCGATTAACGTCAAGAAGTTGACTAAGGCGGTGGCAGCCCTAGTTGGAAATGCTTTGCTGTCGAGCATTTCAATTGAACTTTGCCACATGGTAATGCCACGTTCACGAGCGTACTGACGTAATTGCGTTAATGTAGCGGCGCCTATACCACGCGTAGGTACATTGACGATTCGCTCAAAGGCAGCATCGTCTTGACGATTGGATACAAGTCTTAGATAGGCCAGTACATCTTTGATTTCTGCTCGTTCAAAGAAGCGAAGTCCACCATACACACGATAAGGCATGCCTGATTGAATCAATGCTTCTTCGATGACACGTGATTGTGCATTAGAACGATATAGCACGGCGGCATCACTTCGTTTACCACCGTTTTCTACCCACTTGCGAACTTGCTCAACTAAATAAGAGGCTTCATCACGTTCGTTAAAAGCATTATAGAGTTGAATGGGCTCGCCATCCTCGTCTTCGGTCCACAGTTCTTTGCCTAGTCGCTCGCTATTATTGGCAATGACGGCATTGGCTGACTTGAGGATGTTGCCTGTGGAGCGGTAGTTTTGTTCCAGACGAATAGTCGCGGCATTTTCAAAGTCAGTATCGAACTGTTGAATGTTTTCTATTTTTGCACCACGCCATCCATAGATGGACTGATCATCATCACCGACAATGAACAAGTCACCGGTATTGCCGGCTAATAAACGTAACCAAGCGTATTGCAGTGTATTGGTGTCCTGAAACTCGTCCACCAGAATTTGACGAAACCGTTGTTGGTAGACGGACAAAATATCAGGCCGTTTTAGCCATAACTCATGGCTACGGAGTAAGATTTCAGCAAAATCAATCACACCTGCGCGCTGACAGGCTTGCTCATAAGCACTGTAAATAGCCTGCATATTTTGTGAGTAGGGATCCTGGCCAGCTTGAATATCTCTTGCTCTAAGCCCCTCATCCTTTTGAGCGTTAATGTACCACTGAGCTTGTTTGGGAGGCCATTGGTTTTCGTCTATTTCTAAGCCACGAATAATTCGTTTGAGCATGCGTAGTTGATCGTCACTGTCCAGGATCTGGAAGTTTTGTGGTAGCTGCGCTTCTTGCCAATGTGAGCGTAACAGACGGTGTGCTAGACCATGGAAGGTCCCTACCCACATGCCTCCAGGTGGGTAACCAAGCACTTCTTCAATACGTCCGCGCATTTCGGCTGCGGCTTTATTAGTAAACGTCACCGCAAGAATATTGGCCGGTGAAAAGCTTTCTGCTTGAATCAGCCAGGCAATACGATGTACCAATACGCGTGTTTTACCACTACCTGCACCGGCAAGAATTCTACAGTGTCCTAGAGGTGCAGCAACCGCTTCACGCTGGGGCTTATTTAGATCGTCTAATAACTCAGAAACATCCATCATTTTGATCAT
>DRHY01000140.1 GCA_011052985.1 Methylophaga thalassica | reverse complement strand
TCTTTTAGCGCGTTGATTTTAATCTCGGCCTTAAACGGTTCGTTTAAGGCCGAGAGGACATTGATTTCACCTAAACCAAAAGCTTGGCTTGTCAAAGGGGTTAGAATACCTAACGTGGTTGCGACTGCTAGTCCGGCAAACAGCTGTTTCTTCATCTTTATCCCCTCAACGTCCATATCCAGTCATTTTATAGGTATTTTTCTACTAAGACTTCAGCAATTTGAACACTGTTAAGTGCCGCACCTTTTCTAACATTGTCGGCAACAACCCATAAATTTAGACCATTTTCGTATGAAATATCTTCACGAATTCGACCGACATACACAGGGTCTTGACCAGAAGCATCGCCGACAGCTGTTGGATAGCCACCGTCTTTATGCTCATCAATCAACACAATACCTTTTGCTTTAGCAAAAAGTGCTTTGCACTCTTCAGCCGTCATTTTTTGACGTGTTTCAATATGAATCGCTTCAGAGTGACCAAAAAATACAGGCACACGAACCGCAGTAGGGTTCACTTTGATATCGTCATCACCCATGATTTTTTTGGTTTCCCACACCATTTTCATCTCTTCTTTGGTGTAACCATTTTCCATAAACACATCAATCTGAGGAATGACGTTAAATGCAATTTGTTTTGGATAAACTTCAGCTGTCACTGGACGACCATTAAGTAAATCAGCTGTTTGCTTCGCCAATTCGTCCATGGCTGGTTTACCAGAACCAGAAACCGCCTGATAGGTACACACATTGATACGAGTGATACCCACTGCATCGTATATTGGTTTTAGTGCAACCATCATTTGAATAGTTGAGCAGTTAGGGTTTGCAATAATCCCACGATTTTTATAGTCAGCTACGGCTTCTGGATTTACTTCAGGCACAACTAATGGAATGTCATCGTCATATCGAAACTGCGATGTATTATCGATGACGATACAGCCTGCAGCTGCCGCTTTAGGAGCATATACTTCAGAAACGCTGGCACCAGGAGAAAATAAACCAATTTGTACTTTTGAAAAATCAAACTCAGCTAAATCCTCAACAATCAAAGGTTTATTACCAAAGTTAACCGTACTGCCTGCACTTCTTTCACTTGCAAGTGCATATACTTTACCGACTGGAAATTCTCGTTGATGCAAAATTTCCAACATCGCTTCACCTACAGCGCCCGTGGCACCAACTACTGCTATATCTACTTTTTTATTCACAATTCACCTTATTTTTATAATGCTGCCAACACGGCATCACCCATTTCAGAGGTGGATACTTTTTTCATACCTTCCGAGAAGATATCGGCTGTTCGTAAGCCTTGGTCTAGTACCTTGCTAACAGCTTGCTCTACACGATCAGCCATCTCAGCTTCGTTCAATGTATATCGAAGCATCATGGCGGCGGATAAAATGGTGGCCAATGGGTTGGCTATATTTTGTCCGGCAATATCAGGCGCTGAACCGTGGATAGGTTCATACATTCCCTTACTATTTTCATCAAGTGATGCTGACGGCAGCATGCCAATCGATCCGGTTAACATCGAAGCACAATCAGATAAGATATCGCCAAACATGTTAGTTGTGACCATAACATCAAACTGTTTTGGCGCTCTAACTAACTGCATCGCTGCATTATCAACGTACATATGACTGAGCTCAATATCTGGATAGTTTGTAGACAATGATGTCATAGTTTCACGCCACAATTCTGTGCTCTCCAACACATTTGCTTTATCAACTGAGCACAATCGACCTTGTCGTTTAGCTGCAATGTCAAAGGCAACTTTACCTATTCGAGAGATTTCACTTTCTTTGTAGACAAGCGTATTGAAGCCTTCTTTTTCGCCATTCTCTAGTGTTCTTATACCGCGAGGTTGGCCAAAATAAATGCCGCCAGTCAGCTCACGAACAATCATCAAGTCCAATCCTGCCACGACGTCAGCTTTTAGTGTCGAAGCATCTGCTAGTTGGGGATAGAGAATTGCTGGTCGTAAGTTAGCAAATAGATTTAATTCTGAGCGAATGCCTAATAAACCTTTTTCTGGACGTACGCTTATATCTAACGACTCCCATTTGTATCCACCAACAGCACCCAAGAGAATTGCATCGGCTTTTTTTGCCATTTCTAACGTTTCGTTAGGCAATGGCACTCCGGTTTCATCATATGCTGCGCCACCGATAAGTCCATGTTCAAAGCTGATGTCGAGTCCTTGCTCAGCGAGTTTTTTCAATACTTTAACTGCTTCGGCAACGATTTCAGGCCCGATACCGTCACCAGGTAATACTACAATTTTTTTTGTCATTATTTGAATCTTTACTGTTTATGAAAGCTTAAGAATTATGAAAACAACCAAGGCGCTTCTTGTTTACGTTTTTCTTCGTATGCTTGAATATCAACCGTGTGCTGCAATGTCAGACCGATATCATCCAGTCCTTCTATCAGACAGTGTTTTTTGAAACTATCAATTTCGAAAGAAAGTGTATCTCCACTAGGTAAGGTTATGCGTTGTTCTGGCAAATCAACCTCAATCTTATAACCCGGCGTAGCATCGACTTCTGCAAAAAGTTGATTGATGATTTCTTCATCTAGCTGAATGGCTAATATACCGTTTTTACTTGTGTTGCTGAAAAAAATATCAGCGAAGCTAGGAGCTAAAATCACTCGAATACCAAAATCATCCAATGCCCACACAGCATGCTCTCGACTTGAGCCACAACCAAAGTTTTCTCTTGCTAGTAGAACAGTACCGCCTTGATAGCGAGGTAAATTGAGCTCAAACTCTGGGTTTAGTGGACGGCCAGTATTATCACGGCCTGGCTCACCATGATCCAGATAACGCCACTCATCAAACAAGTTCGGACCAAATCCAGTGCGTTTAATAGATTTTAAAAACTGTTTTGGAATGATGGCATCAGTATCGACATTGGGCCTATCCATGGGTATGACTAAGCCTGTTTCAACAGAAAATTTTTGCATTACGCGGAATACCTCTTATTTCGTCGCGTTAAGGGTAATATAAAAACTCACAGGTACGGCATGACTGATATCAGATAAACCCGCGAGTTCTTTCAACTTGTCAACACCCGCATCGAGCTTGAAGTCACCGACATTAAGGATGATCGGATGACTTGATGAAACAAGTAATTCATCCGCTGATACTTTAGTCACCATGACGTCTATCGGGAGTGTTTTCGATAATCCATGTAAATCGAGCTCAGCTTCTACTGATAAGATTTTTGTTTCACCAGAATTCATTGAGTTGATTACTTTAGAATCAATTTTACTGCTTAATACCGCTTTTGGAAATTCCACAACATTAAATAGGAATTCTTTCATACGACTATCACGGATATCTACCCCCGTATCCACACTACTGAGATCAATAGAAACCTTGAATGTGCCATCATCTGATAATTGACCAGATAATTTATGAAAGCTGTGAACTTCTGCAATATTCACTTTTTTAATGGAAATAAAATTTAGCTTTGATTGTTCGGGATTCAACGTCCAGGTGTCGGCATGAACCATTGTTGAACCTAACAACATTAGAACTGAGATCAATCCAATATTTCGTGTTTTCATCATTATGCCTTCCTATTGATATACAGGTGTGATGCTACCATCAACGGACTCATGCTCATTCATTAAATCGTCGATAGACTTAGTCAAGCCCTCCTCTGAGGAAGACTTAAGAACAATAATTTCTACCCGTCTGTTGGTCGCTCGATTTTCTGGTGAATCATTTGGCACAAGCGGCTCTGTATCTGCGTAGCCCTCGAGAACAAATCGGCTTGGCATCATATCACCTGGCGCTAACAATTCATGCACAACTGAGGTTGCGCGTGACGTAGAAAGTTCCCAGTTAGAACGATACCGAGGTGTATTGATAGGTATATCGTCAGTATGTCCAGCAACAGCGATCCGCCCATCCGTTTCTAGAAGTACGTCATGTATCTTATGCAGAATGGGTACAAAGCTCTTATTCAAACGAGCGTCGCCCGATGGGAAAGAGCCTTTTTCTCTTATGCGAATGACGATGCGATTAAACTGATTTTCGACTTCTATAAGGCCCTGTTTTATCTCACCATCTAATGCCTCTTTGAATTTTTCAGTTTCTTCTTGCATCTCTTTTGCTTGCTGCTTGGCAAATTCTTCAGCATCCATAGTCACTTTAAGCTTTGGGCTTGCATCATCTACCGTTTCTTGTTTCACGATTTGTAATGGGGTAGGTTTGGGATCACCTGGACTAAAATTTTGAGCAATAATGCTGGTACCTGCAGGAATATCATCTGCCATGACTTCTCTTTGGACACCAAATGCATTTTCCAATGATTTAACGACTTGCTTGTACTTAAGTGCATCCATCTCTGCAAAAGATAATAGCAATACAAAGAAACACATCAGCAATGACATAAGGTCCGCAAAGGTCCCCATCCATGCAGGCAAGCCTTCTTCTACCTTCTTTTCTCTGGGTTTAGCTTCATCGCTCATAAGCTAAAGCTTATTCTGCCGCATCAGCAGAATCACGTTTGGATGCTGGCAAGAAATTCTGAAGAATCTCGCCTAATACTTTTGGGTTTTGACCTTCTTGAATCCCCATCACACCCTCAATGATGATGTTTTTATTCATTAATTCTTCACCACTGCGCAGAGCCAATTTATCGGACACTGGTAAAGCAAACATATTTGCCAGCATTGCACCATAAAGCGTAGTTAGGAGTGCAACAGCCATTGCTGGACCAATGGATTTAGGATCTGACATGTTGGATAACATTTGAACCAAGCCCACCAAAGTCCCAATCATACCCATAGCAGGACCCGCGTCACCCATCGCTTTAAATATTTGTTGTCCCACTGAGTGGCGATTCACTGTCTCATTCATCTCGGTGGTGAGTGCTTTTTTTACAACGCCTGGTTCGTGGCCATCAACCAACATACGCACACCTTTTTCAAGAACAGGATTGGCTATTTCCTGCTTTTCTAATGCAAGTAGGCCCTCTTTTCTGGCGACGGTAGCTAACTCAACGACGCTTTGTATAATTTCTTGTGGCGATTCTGATTTGTACAAAAAAGCTTTCATCGCGGTTTTAATCGAGCCAATGAACTGACCGAGAGTAAACCGCATCAGAACCACAGCAAATGAACCACCAAGAACAATGGCAAGAGATGGGAGGTTAATGAAAACGCCGGCAGCAGCGCCCAATGCAATGGTCGCTATGATCAAGCCCCAAGCCGCAACAAAACCAACTAGCGTAGCTAAATCCACTCAATTACTCCCTAAATAGTGTGATATGGTTCGCAATTATTATCATCTGAGACCACGCATTCTACCGAATAGACCGTCAAAAATCTTCTCAATCTCAAGTCAAACCCGTCTTACCTATACTTTTTCTGTCGATACTTAATCAAAGCTGGCACAACCATCAGTAACATGACAAAAAATGTCACTATCAACGGCCAGAGTATCGGCTGATTCCATTGTTGCTGAAGTTTTTCACGCAAATCAGTATCAATCCGACGATATTTCAATGTGTTATTTGCCATTAAATTAGGTTTAATGTTGTGATTCCAAGCATGATACAAAGCAAATTCTTTGGGATGAAATCCCCATATCCAAGGGGCATCTTCCCGAGCAATATTGACCATTTTCTTAATAATGTCCAGTCGTTCTGGAGTATTGGGCATTGTTCTCATTTTGTCGAATAAGGTATCAAATTCTTGATTATGATAGTTCGAGGCATTTTCACCACCGTATTGCACCTTCCCATTCAAACCATAAAGTAAGGACAGAAAATTTTCTGGGTCTGGGTAATCTGCATTCCAGCCCCACTGATAAATCTGCGCTTGCCCTCGTCTGATTTTATCTCGAAATCGATTGTAATCTGTGCTGCGAATGACCAGTTGTATCTCTAATTTCCGAAACTGTTTCCTTAACCAATCTAATGGTGCTTTACTATCTGGACCTGTTGCGGCCACATCGAGGTAAAGTACCAAGGGTTTACCTGTTTTTTGATCTCGCCCATTCGGATATCCTGCTTCTTTGAGCAGTTGTTTTGCTTTTGTTATAGATAAACGCATTGGCTCGTTGTCTTGCCAAGTATAATTAAAAAGATTTATCCCCTCTTGTCCATCGACATAACCAAATAAGCCAGGTGGTACAGGTCCTTGAGCCGGAATACCTCTGCCATTGGCGAAAATAGAAATATATTCTTCTTGGTCTATAGCAATCGACAGCGCCTGACGTAGTTTTTTAGCGCGGTCTGTGTATCCTCCAATAATCGGATCCAGCATATTGAATCCGGTATAAAATGTGGATGTGCCAATGGCTGTTTTGAGCTGAATGCCTTTATCTATCATTGCATCACTCAAACCAAACTGGCCTACAGATGACACTTTTATAGCTTGATCAAAACTATCAGAACTAATACCGCTAACATCATAATAGCCCTGCATAAATTTCCCCCAGTAAGAGGTATTTTCTTTTTCGAGGCTAAAGACTATCTTGTCCAAAAACGGTAGTGATTTACCAGCATCCAACAAAAGACCTTTCTCTCTATCTCCTTCCTCACCTTCTGAAGGGTAAAGTTCACCATGGAAATGAGGATTTTTAGACAAGACTATCCGACTGTTAGGGTCATTTTCTGTCATGTAAAAAGGCCCAGTACCAACTGGATACCAATCGAGCGTGACATTTTTTTCAATTAACCCCTTTTGCTGATAAAAGATATCAGCTTCCCAAGGGATTGGTGAAAAAAATGGCATGGCTAACCAATAAAGTAGCTGAGGATATTTGCCATAAACTGTAATTTGATAATGATGAGTATCAATCAGTTTCACGCCACTGATATCTTTTTTTCTTAAATCGACTTGCTGATTAGCAAGACTGATTTCTCTCAATTGCTCAGCATAGTCTCTCAGTCCTACTATATGTTCAGCCATAAGCCCTAATATGGGTGAGTGCACTTCAGGGTGAGCAAGTCGTTTTATTTGATAAACGAAATCTGCCGCTGTTAATTCTCGTGAGGCGGTTTCAGCAAAATCAGCGATATCTTCAATATCC
>DRHY01000139.1 GCA_011052985.1 Methylophaga thalassica | reverse complement strand
TCATTAATGTCATTTGACTATACATTTACCTCCTCTCAAAAAGTCATTTTAACTATCTTGCATAGAATACAAACGTAAGTATCATAAGAACGATTTAGGTTTACTCACATAATCAAAGTAAGAGCATTAGGCATGACTTTTAAATACAAAACCTTTGTTCTAGCAAATGCTCCAACCCCCTCAAATGAGTCCATGGTTTTACCTATTATTGAAGTTAAAGCAAGTGCTGATACTTCCAAACGTACATTAAGTTCTTCTCATCCTGAAGGTCAGATTGCAAAAAGGATGAGAGAATTTGGATTCTCAATGGTAATAAGCTTTCGAAAGTACGTTCAGTTATCAGAAACGTCAGTGATGAAAATCAATGGGTGTCCTTAAAATGAAGTCTATGCGGCATTGGATCTGGATTCATAAATGGTCAAGCTTAGTTAGTACTATTTTTCTGCTCATGCTAAGTTTGACCGGACTCCCACTGATTTTCGATCATCAGATCAATGAATGGTTAGACGGAGAAATAAAACCATCAGCAGTTCCTGAAGATCATCCAAGGATGAGTCTCGATAGAATCATGCAGATCGCTATTTCTGAGTACCCAGACAAACAGGGAATGTTTGTCTCTCAAGAACGAGATGATGACCGAGTGTGGTTTGTGACACTAGCGCCTGCCCCACTTAGTGAGGATGGAATTGTTCAAGTTGCAGTAGATGCCCGCACGGGCGAAATATTGGCTCAACCCGATCTCTATGGTGGGGTAATGAATTTTATAGAAACGTTACATACGGATATGTTTCTCGGTTTCCCTGGAATGTTCTTCCTTGGTGTTATGGGCATCATGCTCATATTGGCACTTATCTCTGGTATTTTTATCTATGCACCTCATGCAAGACGAGCAGGATTCACTAACGTCAGAAAGTCAAAAAGCCGTTACCTATCTTGGTTAGATGTACACAACGCCCTGGGTATTGTTACCTTTATGTGGTTTCTGGTCATCGGTGCAACCGGTGTTATCAATGCTTGGGAAGATATTCTGATTAAACAATGGCAAACCAATAATTTGGCCGTTCTACTGGAACCATATAAGAATTCACAAAAGCCAGCTGACAATGGCTCGATACAAGCCGCATTAACTGCTGCAGAAAAAACTGAACCGGAGAGAAAAGTACAATTTATCGCATTTCCTGGAACCAATTTCAGCAGCCCTCATCACTACGGCGTCTACATGAGGGGTAATACAGCGGCCACAGAACGTATGTCTAAGCCCATTTTAATTGACACACAAACAACTGAAGTCACCGCAAGCTCTGATATGCCATGGTACTTAAAAGCATTACAACTATCACGCCCCTTACACTTCGGGGACTTTGGTGGATTGACAATGCAACTATTATGGACTGTATTGAATTTAATGACGCTAATTGTACTTGTGTCAGGCCTGTACTTATGGTGTAAAAAGTGGAACCTGAAAGATACTCAGCCAAAAATTGACAGTAAAACTATTTTAAACAACTAAGGTGAATCCTCTCGTGCATAATAAACAAAAAACAGGTGCATATCATTACGTCATCATGATATGGACTGGCCCAATACTTATGGCTTCACTGAGTTTAGTAGGCTTAATTTCAGCATTAGTTGGTAATAATTGGTATGACTGGGTAGGAAACACCGCGCTGACAATAATCGCTATATTTTCGTTCATTGTTGTAAAAAACTTTACTCAGCCTAAAAAGACTACCTAATCAGCAGCAGAGAAGAAGTATAGTTGCACTTCCACGTGTGGGCTGACCGCATTTATATAACGAGAATATATAGCGCCATACATTGACTTTGCATTAATCTGAAGGTGGCTAATCAAGAGGATTAATAGCTTGATATTCAACAGAATTCGTATCTTTCTTTTCCACAAAAGAAAACATTACAGACATGAAAAAGCCGTAGTGAACTTAATCACTACGGCTTTTTTATTTTAGCAGTCTAGAATTAAGCGACTGATTTTTGAGCTTTACGACGTAACCCCATGAAGCCTAATAACGCAGGTGCAAATAAGAATGCCGCTGCAGGAATTGGAACAGCTGATACGTTTAATGACATACCGCCAATATTATCGCCATATTTAGTATCTGGAATGAAGAACTGAACTGTTGCATCTGATAACAGTGTAAATGTTGCACCAACGGCATTCAGCAGTGCTAAATCCGCTGTAGCAAATCTATCGGTATCGCTAGTTCTGATGTTAGTGGTGCCAGATGGCGTCGTAAACGAGTAGTTATTAATCCAACCTTTTGAACAGTTGGTGCCAGCACCATCACAGCCTTCTGTTTTACCCCAAGCATTCCAAGATGTGTAGGTATCATCCTTGAACGGATTCACAGTATAAGTACCTGCTTTCAAGGCTAGCTCAACTGCATTGCCACTAGTATTAAGTTTTGCATCAAGGTGAACCGTTGCTGCATTTGCAGTCATCGGTGCCATGATGACAAATCCGAGTGTTATAAGAGCTTGTTTGCTGAATAATTTCATTACATAAACCTTTAAGTTTTATGCAACCCAGCCATCTTTACTAGCTAAATAAAGACCTGAAGTTTTCCGTGCTTGGCTCACACCAAGGTTGGCTTTGTTGATGATTTAAATTTAAATAGGCTGCAAATTTAACCTAGGTCCAGCTTAGAAGGCTTTTCCTGTCACATCAATTGTACCTTGGTACTAAAAAAAACAATTTAAACTTAATTTTCAATCATATAAAACGTACAGCCGTCTATCCATGGCTTTTTCTTGTCAATAACATTTATAAAATGATTATTGATATGAGTTTATTGGATACCCCCCATTCATCATAGGGGCTAATTTGGAGATTTAACCCAAGCTTTAATAAGACTAAAACGTTAAATCACTGACTGCACTTTTTGAAATAAAGGCACCTTATATCAAATTGGCTAATCTCTCCATTTCCTCTAGACAACAAAAAAGCCGTAGTGAACTTAATCACTACGGCTTAAGTGTTTTAGCAATCTAAAATTAAGCGACTGATTTTTGGGCTCTACGACGCAGACCCATGAAGCCTAATAATGCAGGTGCAAATAAGAATGCTGCTGCAGGAATTGGAACAGCTGATACATTTAATGACATACCACCAATGTTATCTTTAGAATTACTGTCTTTAATGAAAAACTTAACAATTGCATCTGATGCCAACGTGAATGTTGCACCAAGCGCATCGGCCAATGCTAGTTCAGCGTTAGCATATCTACCTAAATTACTGGTGAAAATCGTTTCAGTTGGTGTCACAATCGAATAACTGTTGATCCAACCTTTAGAACAGTTCGCACCAGCACCATCACAACCTGTAACAGTGCCATTCCAAGCATTCCACGCCGTGTAGGTATCATCCTTAAACGGATTTACAGTATAAGTACCCGCTTTTAAGCTCAGCTCAACAGCATTGGTATTAGTGTTAGTTTTTGCATCAAGGTGAACCGTTGCTGCATTTGCAGTCATCGGTGCCATAATCACAAATCCGAGAGTTATAAGCGCTTGTTTGCTAAATAATTTCATTACATAAACCTTAATTTGTATATAACCCAGCCATCTTTACTAGCTAAATAAAGACCTGAAGCTTTCCGTAGCTTGGTTCACACCAAGGTTGGCTTTGCAGATGATTTAAATTAATTTAAATAGGCAGAAAAATTCAACCTAAGTGGCATGATAGAGGGGTTTCATTGTCTCATCAATTGTACCTTGGTACTAAAAAGGCGAATCTCTAGATGATTCATGTATGTGGTAACAAGACGACGACGTTCGTAGCACATCGCGTAGTTCACTCATCCCAAAGCACTGCCATCAGTCTTATCATAATTGGTCAGCAAAACCCCATCGCTAATGAACACTTGTTATTTATAAGAACAACAAACCTTTCAGAAGTCTTGTATAACTCGAAACGGATAAAACATTTATTGAATTTGTAAAAGAAATTATCGCGAGAGCACAGAATCATTAGGCATAAAAAAAGCGCTGGATAGCGCTGGAATGTATTGTATAAGTGAATGGAGGTGGGGTCTCAATCCAATTATTGCCTTAATTGCGCAAAAATAAAGGCATTGAATAATTCATTTTTTTGAGTTGGCACTATAGTTGGCACCAAATAATAACAGCTTAGCGGATCAGGTTTACTCAGGTTTTACTATTTCTAAACTTGCTCATATTGCGTTCAGAAAAACACATATCCTTTTGATTAATATAAACTTTCCTGTTCACTTTTGCGCTCAATTCTGGCAATGAAAAACACTCGGTAAACAACAATTAAATCAAAGCTTAGCTTGCGTGCTTTCTAGCCACCAGCCAGTTTTATTTTCCGATAAGCCATTGGATCAATATTGAGCTTTTGTGCATGTCTCATGCTCGGATTAATTTTGACCTGTTGAGACGGATTTAGCCTCAATTACCTTGACCTGCACTAGACAGATTTAGCCGACAAATACGCGCGCGTGAACTCTCTATCTATGTTTAGCCGGATAATTACTTTTTTACCGTCAAGGTTATATTGAGTTAGCGTTTTTTTACAGGCTAATTGACAGGGAATTTTCCTCGCGTAGTGACTACCATAAAACCTTGCTCGCGTGATGATGTCAGAAAAACCTTGTCAAAAAAACTAAGTATCAATTCAGAGTATTTGAGATTGTTTTATCTTGGTCTGTAGTTGGTAGGGATATTACTATGCTTTCTAATTACCCCTTGCCCTAATCTTGACCTTTTACTGGGTTTAAAAGCAGTTGAGGCCAATCGCGTTTCCCGACCATAAAACATGCTTAAACAAACAATAAAAATGCATAGGTAGTGGTATATGTAGGTGTGGTGCAAAATCGACACCTCCACCATTTTTGTAAGTGACTGATTTTATTATGCCAATGGTGCATATTCGACACCGTCAAATTCATTTTTAAAATCGACGGTATCGTTTTTGCACCGTCAAACGCCTCGACGGTGTCGTTTATGCACCGGTTAATCTGTTAATCATTATTCTTTTTTTCCCATGTATTAGCTGGTGGTCGATCATTAAACGGTAACCATTCAAGCCGCCAGCCTCTTGTCCTGCTTCCAGTTCTACTACTGAACCAAAACTCATTCTGACAGGATATAAAGCCCTTATCCTCAAGCTCTTTAAATGACCTTATAGCTGTTCTCTTTGAGCAAGGTATTTTCTCTGCTGCTTCTCTTACACCATAGTCCACTAACCTGTCAGACTTCCAGTGTATTTGTAACAGCATCATTAAGACTTTAGCTTGTGGCGATAGTGATAAGTACGCATCAGACTTTAAGAGATACGTACTCACCACTAATGCACCGCCTCGCTTATCAAAAGGCTGTTTAAAACGATTCCTCCCCGCCATTAACTAGCCTGTTTTTCAGCATAGGAACGCTTCAGGAAAGCAAGAACACCCGTTAATTGCTCAATGGGTAGCGTTGGTAAAATGTCTGGGTTTAAACCTATACCAGGCATTTTTAATGCTAACTCTTGAGCCTGAACGACTAATCTTTGCCACACTACAAATTGATATGTATTATCGATCTGGCTCATATAGCAATGCCCTTTCCGTTAGTTTGGTCGCTGGTGGTTTGGGCTTTTTTTATGACATTACCGAATAGTACATATTTTGCTTCTCGATGCTTTGTACCCGCGTTATCGGTGGTTTTAGTCCAATGAGTTACTATCCTGTGACCTTGCTCTCGAAGTTCAAGCACGCGCGCTGCTGGGGACATAATCCCCAACACTTCACGGGCATAGATAGTCGTGATTGAACCATTACTTTGTAGGTAATTGAGAATAGCGGCTCTTTGGCTCGCTCTGGATATATCTGGTCTTTTCATTAGGCCACCTCCCCATTACGAGAAAGCTCGATACGTTCATTTAGCCATTGATCAACCTCAGACTTGATCCAGCCACTAGAACGCTCGCCTAATTTAATCGGCTTAGGAAAAGTGCCACTTGCAGCGCCACGATAGATTGATGAACCACTAAGACCAGTGATTAGTTTAACTTCAGATAGTTTTAAGATTTGCTGTGTCATTTATCATCCTCTTAAATAGTGCCCAGACATCTCACTGGGGTTGAGGATGATTTTCTAAAAGAATTTATTCTTTGGTAACGGGGATTAACCTTGTTATTTTTCCCCGTCTTTTCTTTTCCAGTGATTTCTTTGTTCTTTTCTAGCTTTTATGTAACGCTCATAGTCTCTTCGAATTGTAGCGGGTGATTTATGTTTTTCTCGTGCAATACTTTCATATGCGTCAGTAAGAGTCATATTATTTTTTTCAGTTAGCTGACTGACTTTCATTACTAAATGGTCAAGATACCATTGTCTGTGTTTCTTATTAGTTGGCCTACCTCGTTTAATTTTTTTTATACCAAGAGACGGAACATCTGCTCGTGAGCTTCCTGCTTCCTCTATTACTCTCTCAAGTATCTCTCCTATTAGCTTAGGAGAGAGGTTATATCCACTTTTTAACAGTTGAGCGCAAACAAAAAAATCCTGCGTATTTGGTTCTTCGTTGTATATTTTTAAAGCGTCTAGTTTTTCAATATTGCTAAATTCTGTTAACACATGCTCGCAGAACTCATATCCTTCGCAACAATCGTCATTATGGTAATTGTAAGCCTCGGCAAACTTTTTAATTGGGCTATCTTCTGGCAAAGTTTCCCATGGAATTGTTATATGCCTTTCAGTTTCATACTCCATGAGCGCTTCTAATGCAGGCTCAAACAGTTTATGAAATTCGCTAGACCATGATCCTTGGTAATTTTGTTCGGAAATATATCTCTGTATATCTTCAGCTTGGCGTTTTGTAAGTTTTGTCATGCGCCATTCCTCGCACATTCAAAAAAGAAACCAAGCCAGGCTAGTGAATGAAGCCAGCTTTTCACCCCGTCGGGCTAGGCTTGGTAAAAACTAAATTACTTATAAGTTAATTCATTAGCTAACTGCTTAGCTTGGTCAACCATTTCCGAGCAGGCCCATGCATAGTTTTCTTTAATTTCATCATTCCAGTTTTCATAATCTTCTGATTGATGAATCATCATCATAGCTGATGCCTGTGCTAAGCGAGCTTGCAAGTCGTTTAGGGTCTGGAAATTATCAGTTTTTTGCTTGGTATCATTAGTTTCTAACGAAACTGATTGTTGAGGAATAAAGGCATTACCGTGAACGCCACCTCTGTCCTGCCATCTATTCAGATAACTTTTTGCTGTCTTAATTTGCTCTTTTGCATCATCAATGCTTCCTTGGTTCAGGTGATGCTCACACAGGTTCAGCCATGTAAGACTCTCATCAATTTCTGTCCAACATGTAACTAGCAAGCTATCTAAGTCTTTCATTGCTTTTGATAGAGACTCACCATCCTCGGAGTCAATTTGTTGCGCCCAGTCACTAACCTCTCTAATCAGAGTTCTTGTTACAGGAAAGGTACGTCCACCCATACCAACTGCATTAGGGACAGTATATGTGAGTGATGTACAATTTTTATCAGTCATGGTTAAAGCTCCTTATCAGCTTTGATTGTGATTAGTCGGGGCTGGTGGTAGGACACCTTTCCCGACGCTTTTGCAATCCATTGCTCTATTTCTCCATATTTACAAACTTACACTTTCTATTTCTAAAATAAATCACCCAAAAGGGGGATTAATTACGCTTTTCTGATCGGGATAACATCTGCACCAGCCGCCAGCCCGTCAAGATAATCAGACCATGCTTGCATCATCTTTTTACGCTCTGGAAGATACTCTGCGTAGTTATAAGCCGCTCTCACACCATCACGCTCACTATGGGCAAGCTGTCTCTCGATAGCGTCTCTATTCCAGCCCTGCTCGTTAAGAATTGTTGAGGCCATGCTTCTAAATCCGTGACCTGTCATTTCTTCTTTGGTATAGCCTAAGCGACGCAAAGCACCGTTAATGGTGTTATCGCTCATCGGTCTTGTTTTGGTTCGATTAGATGGGAAAAGATACTGTCCTGAGCCTGTAAGGGGCTTTAACTCGTTTAATACTGTGATTGCTTGCTTAGATAAAGGCACAATATGAAGCACTCGCATTTTCATTTTATGGGCAGGTATGCGCCATTCAGCATTATCCAAATCAAACTCTGACCATTCAGCACTTCGTAGTTCTTTAGGCCGTACAAAAACCAGTGGGGCCAACTTTAATGCACAGGCAGTAATAAATTGGCCTGAATAGCCATTAATGGCTCTTAATAGTTCGCCTATCTGCTTAGGCTCAGTTAATGAGGCATGATGTTTGGTTCTTACAGGTGGGAGCGATCCTTTCAAATCAAGTGAAGGGTCACGCTCTGCTCGCCCCGTAGCAATGGCATATCGGAAAACCTGCCCGCACTGCTGCATTGTTCTATGAGCAGTATCAAGCGCACCTCGACTTTCAACTCGCCTGACAACCGCCAGCAATTCAGAAGCTTTAATCTCATTGACATTGTTGGCACCAAGCCAAGGAAAGACATTTTTCTCAAATCGGGTAATGGTACGTTCGGCATGGTCTTCTGACCAATTAGGCTTGAATTTACTATGCCATTCTCTGGCTATTGCTTCAAAGCTGTTCTGATCGCCTTTAGACTGTTTTTCAGCCTTTCTTGCTGTGGCAGGGTCAATACCCTCAGCTATCAGCTTTCGGAGATCGTCACGGCTATTTCTGGCCTCTTTGAGACCAACATCAGGATAGACACCAAGAGAGAGTCTTTTTTGCTTGTTATCGAAACGGTATTTAAAACGCCACCATTTACCGCCTTTAGGTGACACCTCCAATGACAAGCCTTTTTCATCAGCTACGGCATAAAGTTTATCTTTTGGCTTGAGTGATTTTATCTTCACATCGGTCAACATGGTGCCAACTCCATTTCTGGTACATCAGTTGGCACTATTGTTGGCACCACTAAGTGGTACATGTCAAGATTCTTTTTGGGATGTAGTGAAGCAACCAACAAGCTAAATATCGCGTTTTTATTGGCTTACAGGGTTGTTATGGGATGGTGTGGAATGATGAAATGGAGGCTGGGGTCGGAATCGAACCGGCGTTAACGGAGTTGCAGTCCGCTGCATGACCACTCTGCCACCCAGCCATTTTTCATTCAGTTTAAACTAAAAAGCCGCGATAGTAACTATACTGACCGCGGCTTTTTTTAATCTTGGAGCGGGAAACGAGATTCGAACTCGCGACCCCAACCTTGGCAAGGTTGTGCTCTACCACTGAGCTATTCCCGCTTAGGAAGACGTGCATTATAGGCACTTCATTTTGTATGTCAACCCTCTTTTTTCATTAACGGCCATGCCGCTTGCAGATAGTAGAACATCGACTGCAATGTAAGCCATGTAGCGACATAAAGTAAGGCAACACCAATTTCAAAAACTGGTAATCCAAATAATGGCTTATAGTAAATTAGGCAAGCAATCGCTAACATTTGAAAGGTTGTTTTCCACTTACCCATTTGTGAGACTTTAACCGCGTTTCGTTGACCCAATTCGGCCATCCATTCACGTAATGCGGAAATAATTAATTCTCGCGAGATGATAAATATAACGGGAATGAGGATATACCAAACCGGTGATTTAAATAACACCATGATCAGGGCAACCACCACGATGAGCTTGTCAGCAACGGGGTCGATAAAAGCACCAAAGGCGGATGTTTGATTCCACTTCCTTGCTAAGTACCCATCAAGCCAATCGGTCGCAGCAGCAATAATAAATATCAGTGCTGCCCAACAGCTGACAGAAGGCATTGGCAGAAAGTAAAACAGCACCAAAACCGGCACTAAAATAATTCGTAAACAACTTAAAATATTCGGTAGATTCAACATCTTCTATCACTTGAATGTAACTATGGGCGTTATGTTATCACTAAGCGACTATGCATTGTCGCCATGAAACACATCATAAATTTTCTGTGCGAGTGCTTTGCTGATACCGTCGACTTTTGATAGCGCTTCCACGCCTGCACGTTGCACTTCTTGCAGTCCGCCAAACTGTTGCAATAATTTTTGGCGACGTTTAGGCCCAAGACCTTCGATGGTCTCTAAGGATGAGGTTTTTCTGGCTTTGGCACGTCGTTGACGGTGGCCTGTAATCGCAAACCGGTGAGCTTCATCACGCACCTGTTGCAATAGATGCAAGGCAGGTGAGTCAGCAGATAAGGTGACCTCGCCTGCTCGCCCGACTAGAAATAATGTTTCTTCACCTGGCCGACGTTCAGGCCCTTTTGCAATGCCTAGTATAGGTAAGTCGCTCAGATTTAGCTCAGCTAACACTTCTTTTGCTTCTGTAATCTGTCCTTTACCCCCATCTATAAGGAGTAGGTCAGGACGTTTTCCCTCACCTTTTTGCAGTCGCGTGAAACGACGGGTTAAGGCTTGGTTCATCGCTGCGTAGTCATCACCGCCGGTAATACCTTCGATATTAAATTTGCGGTAGTCTGCTTTTATGGCGCCTTCTAACCCAAAGACGACACAGGAAGCAACGGTTCTCTCCCCTCGGGTATGACTGATATCAAAACATTCAATACGTTTTGGCATTTCATCGAGTTCTAGGGCATCTTGCAATAGTTCAAAGCGCTGTAATAAATTGGCTCGACTGCTTAAACGGTGAGCTAGACTGATATCCGCATTTGTTTTAGCCATTTGCATCCAGCGAACACCTTGACCACGCTGTGGCAATCTTAGGCTTACTTTGTGGTCAGACTCTTGTTCGAGCACATCCTGAAGTAAGGTTATATCTTCAGCTTCATGGCTTAATAGAATTTCGCTGGGGATATTTTTGCCCAAATAGTATTGAGGAATGAAAGCAGATAATAATTCTTCAGGAGAGCTATCAGCAGAGCCTTTTGGAAAAAAGCTCTTGCTACCAAGATTTCGTCCACCTCGAATAAAACAGACTTCAACCACGGCTAGGCCATCTTTCACCAATGCGGCCAAGACATCAAATTCACCTTGGTTTGAAGTGACATATTGACGTTCTTGAATGCGGCGCAACGACACCACTTTATCTCTGATAACAGCGGCTTGTTCAAAGTCTAAACGTTGGGAGGCGGCATCCATCTCTTCGCTGAGATTATCCATGACCTCTTTGTTTTTACCTTCCAAGAACATGATGGTGTGCTGAACATCTTTTTGATATTCAGACTCAGAGATCAGACCAACACAGGGCGCCGTGCATCGTTTGATTTGATATTGCAGACAAGGTCGTGAACGGTTCTGATAGTAACTATCATCGCACTGACGAACTGGAAATAGCTTTTGCAGCAAGTTGAGACTCTCTCTTACCGCACCCGCACTTGGATAAGGGCCAAAATACTTGCCTGCTTTGCGTTTGGCGCCACGATGTAAGCTCAGCCGAGGAAACGTATCACCAGAAATCAGCAAATAAGGGTAGGTTTTATCATCACGCAACAAGATGTTATAGCGTGGCATTAATTCCTTGATCAGATTATTTTCAAGGATTAGCGCTTCATTCTCAGTGTGAGTGACGGTCGTGTCGATAGATGCTATCTGCGCAACCATCACTCGTGTTTTTGACGTTAAGCCCGTGTTTCTAAAATAACTGGACACCCGTTTTTTAAGGTTTTTTGCCTTTCCAACATAGATGACCGTGCCGCTGTCATCGATCATTCTGTAAACACCAGGGCGCCCTGTGAGATTTTTTAGGAACGCTGCTGAGTCAAAGGCTTCAGGTGTTGGTAACGGGTCTATTTCTGACATATTGCTCTATTTAGATGAATCGCTATTTCTTGGTGAGTATTGGCGTTGGTAACATTTATGCGCCTGATAAAAGCTGTTTGCCGATAGTCCAAGCAAAATGAAACCACCCACTAATGCCGGAATATCATGGTAAAAAAAGTAGAACATCGCTAAGGCAAAAATGAGCTCAACAGAGCCAATCACCTTTAGCAAGACCACATTTTCAATTCGTTTCATATTGTTTCTCCACAACGTTGCCAATGAAATTAAGTCGGTTATTCACTTATAAAAAGTACGGCTAATGTAGCTTTGTTTTGGTGTTAATGACAAGAACATCGCGATTTATGTGAAAATAGCGCTTTTTTGTATCGAAATAGTCTTGTGAATCAAAACCTAGTTAATCTGCTCCAACCGCAATTACCAACTACTAATAAAGAAGCCCAATTCTGTGGCCAGCTTTATGGCAGCGCTCAAGGCTTGCTATTAGCAAAAGCCGCTCAGCAGCATGAAGGTCCTTTGCTGGTCATCACCGATGATATGACCACCGCTCATCGCCTTGAGTTGGAAACGCAATTCTATCTGGGCAGTAATAAACGACCTATTTTACACTTTCCTGACTGGGAAACCCTACCTTACGATACCTTTTCACCTCACCAAGACATCGTATCGGAACGATTAGAGACGCTGCACCACTTACCTAACTTCAAACAAGGTGTGTTATTTGTCCCGATATCAACCTTGATGCAACGTATCGCACCGCGAGCGTTTCTTGAAGGAAATACGCTGATGCTGAAAACAGGGGATCAGTTTGATATTGAACAATGGCGCTTAAGGCTCGAAAAAGTCGGTTACCGTAATGTTTCGCAAGTCATGGAGCATGGCGAGTTTGCCGTTCGTGGCGCCATTATTGACCTGTATCCAATGGGCAGCAAACTCCCCTACCGCATTGATTTATTTGATGACGAAATTGATACATTACGTACGTTTGACCCGGAAACACAGCGTTCAATTGATCCAATAGAGGAAATCCAACTACTCCCTGCTCGTGAATTCCCGATGACAGAAGACAGCATTCAGCTGTTTAGGCAACAGTTCCGACGTCATTTCGAGGGAGATCCGCAGCGCAGTTACATTTACCGGGAAGTCAGTGATGGAAATGTGCCGGGGGGTATTGAATATTATCTGAGCCTGTTTTTCGAGCAGACTGATACTTTATTAGATTATCTGCCTGAGAATACGTTGATCGTCAGCATTGCTGATCCGCATATTGGTGCTGAAGGCTATTGGCAAGAAATCACTAGTCGCCACCGCCAACATAGTGTCAATCTTGAGCGCCCACTGCTCTCACCTCAAGATGTGTTTATTCCAGTTGAGGAACTGTTTGGTCTTTTTAAAACTTATCAACGAATTCAATTGCAAAGCTTTGAATTACCGGAAAAGTCAGCGCATAACTTCGGTACAAATCTTCCTCCTCAATTAACGATGAATAGTCGCAAGGACAAACCTTGTGAAGCCCTGGAAGACTTTATCGAGCAGTTTGATGGCCGTATTTTATTTGCTGCTGAAAGTGCAGGACGACGGGAAACCTTGCTTGATCTACTCCGCCAGCAAGGTATCAAACTCCAAGCCGTCGCCAATTGGGATGAGTTTGTTAATAGTGATTATCCGCTTGCTATTACCGTTGCCCCCATCGAGCAAGGGCTGTTACTTCCACAGCAAAAATTAAGTGTTATTGCTGAACCTCAGCTATTTGGCCAGCAAGTCATGCAGCGTCGCCGCCGCAGTAGGAAAAAACGTGACACTGATGCCATTATCCGCAATCTGGCTGAATTATCCATCGGCGATGCGGTGGTCCATGAAGATCATGGTGTCGGTAGATATCTTGGCTTACAAACATTGGATGTAGGTGATGTGACAGCAGAATATGTCACCTTGGAATATGCAAAAGGCGACAAATTGTATGTGCCTGTTGCGTCATTAGATCTTATCAGTCGCTATTCTGGTGCCGCCCCCGAATTGGCACCATTACATAAATTAGGTACAGGTCAGTGGGAAAAAGCCCGTAAACGTGCAGCGGAAAAAGCACGCGATGTCGCGGCAGAATTATTGGATATTTATGCACGTCGTGCAGCCAATAAAAAAGTACCTATGGCTATGCCAGATGATGAGTATGCAAACTTTGCTGCTGCGTTTCCATTTGAGCCCACCCCCGATCAACAAGATGCCATTGATGCTGTGATGAAAGACATGTTGTCTGAACAGCCGATGGATCGTTTGGTCTGTGGTGATGTCGGTTTTGGTAAAACAGAAGTGGCCATGCGTGCAGCATTCATGGCTGTGCATTCGGGTAAACAGGTCATGGTACTTGTGCCCACGACACTGCTTGCTCAGCAACATTATGAAAACTTCAAAGATCGCTTTGCTGACTGGCCTGTAAAAGTCGAAGTACTGTCAAGATTTCGCTCCAAAAAAGAATTGGACAGAGTTAAGTCGGGGATTAGTGACGGTGATGCAGACATCATCATTGGTACACACAAATTATTGCAGCAAGATATTGATCCAAAACGTTTAGGTTTATTTGTTCTTGATGAAGAACATCGTTTTGGTGTCACACAAAAAGAGCAGATAAAGAAATACCGAGCTCATATAGATGTACTGACACTGACAGCGACTCCGATTCCTCGCACACTGAATATGTCAATTGCAGGTATTCGTGATTTATCGATCATTGCCACAGCACCAGCTCGACGTTTAGCTATTAAAACCTTTGTATTGCAGTGGGATGCAGAAAAAATACGAGAAGGTATGCTGCGCGAAATAAAACGTGGCGGTCAGGTGTACTTTCTGCACAACAAGGTTGAAGATATTGACCGTGTGGCTCGTGAGATAGAAGCGATTTTGCCTGAAGCAAAAGTCGCCGTCGCTCACGGACAAATGCGTGAACGCGAACTCGAACAAGTAATGCTCGACTTCTACCACCAACGGTTTAACGTGTTGGTGTGTACAACGATTATCGAGACAGGTATTGATGTACCCTCAGCAAACACTATCTTTATAGATAGAGCAGACAAACTTGGCTTGGCCCAGTTATATCAAATTAGAGGCCGAGTTGGTCGCTCTCATCATCGTGCTTATGCGTACTTAATTACTCCGCCACCAAAAGCGATGACCAAAGATGCGGTGAAACGATTAGAGGCCATTGAATCAATTGAAGATTTGGGTGCTGGTTTCACCTTGGCGACACATGATATGGAAATACGCGGTGCCGGTGAGTTACTGGGTGATGAGCAAAGTGGTCAAATGCATGAAATTGGCTTCAGTCTATACAACGAATTACTTGAACGAGCCGTTAATGCCCTAAAATCAGGTAAAGAACCTAGTTTGAATCAATCAGACAGGCACTTTGTTGAAATTGACTTACATGTCCCCGCTCTGATCCCATCGGATTACTTACCTGATGTACACACTCGCTTGGTTTTATACAAGCGTATTTCTGCATCGAAAGACAATGAAGCCTTACATGAGCTTCAGGTAGAGATGATTGACCGCTTTGGTTTATTACCAGAACAAGTGAAAACACTTTTTGCCATTCATGAACTACGTTTCAAAGCCAAAACAGTTGGTATTCGTAAAATTGACGTATACGACCAAGGTGGTCGCTTGATGTTTGAAGAGTCACCCAATATCGATCCGATGACGATTATTAACCTCATTCAAAAACAACCTAGAAAATTCAAATTAGACGGTCAAGACAAGCTCCGCTTCGTTGAAGATATGCCAGAAGCGGAAGATAGAATCGTGGTTCTAGATAAACTGCTTGATGCCCTGCTAGAAAAAAGCAAATGAGCGTAAAACAGGATCGAAATTTTGATGATCTATACGAGCGGTTCGGGACGAAGATCTATGACACGGTTAAAGGTGAGTGGCGACTGAAATTACTGAAACAAGATCTAGAGCGCTTCACTGAAATAGAACAAATGAACATCTGGGATGCAGGATGTGGACAAGGGCAGATCAGTTTGTGGCTGGCACAATTTGGTCATCAACTCAGCTTGTGTGATATATCAACAAAAATGCTCACCACGTCTCAACAGGCATTTCAACAAGCAGGTTATCAAGCTACTTTTTATCAACAATCCGCTCAAGACTTAGCAGCAACATTACCCGAGTTTGATCTGGTCATCTGTCATGCTGTGTTGGAATGGTTAGCCGACCCGATTAAAACACTAAACATTATCGCTAGTCGCGTTAAACAAGGTGGTTTTTTATCTTTATTGTTCTATAACCGTAATGCGATGGTTTACAGTAATATCCTAAAAGGCGGTTGGCATCTGCCTCCCATACTCAATGATACGTATATAGGTGTTGGTCGTAAGTTAACGCCTCCTAATCCACAGTTTCCTCATGACATCATCGCAGCAGTGCATGAAGCAGGATTTAATATCGAGCAACATACTGGCATTCGAGTGTTTCATGATTACATGAGTCAACATGCACGTGATGACTCTGATACCGAGACATTATTCGAACTCGAAGAGCAATATTGTCGTCAGCCCACCTATAGGGATATGGGCCGATATGTTCATTTATTATTAAAACGCCAAAATAGGTGAGAATTTGCTCAGAGATTACTTTTCATGACCATCGCGTCTGCTACAATAAGCCCAATTTTTTAGCTCACTTAATCATTTTCCACAAAGGTTAATATGTCTCGATTACTTACCTTCATCGTCAGCTCAAGCTTATTAGTGTCGGCTTGTGTTCAGCAAACACCTCAAGTGCCACCTGTATCAGCCGTCGAACTTGCTGATTCGCTTAAGCAGACAGAATCTCGACTTGCTGAAAAAATTCAGCAACAATGTGATGTCCTCGGTAAAGCCGAAAATGCGCAAACTGAAAATCTAGCTAAAATCACTAAAAAGCAGGCTACTTTTGATGGCAGGTTGGATGTCATTGAAGGCAAAATTGATACTGTCATCGTCAAACAACACAAAGGTGACGCGGCTCCTCCACTCTGCCCTAAACCTGCCGTAGTGTCTAACAACACTGGAAATAAGTTAGTGGTTGGTCGAACAGAGTGGTTGTGGCTCGAAGCGGTGAACAGAGTTTACGAGGCTCGTGTCGATACCGGAGCAGCGACCTCTTCTATTAGTGCTCTCGACATTACACCGTTCGAAAAAGATGGCAAGAATTGGGTTCGTTTTCGTTTAGCACCAGATGATGGTGATGATAGCTTTGAAGTTGAAGCGCCCTTGGTACGTTATGTCAAAATTCGTCAGGCATCGACGGACACATTAGATCGTCGCCCAGTCGCTTCACTAACCGTTCGTCTAGGTACCATGACAGAAGTCGCAGAGTTCACGTTGAATGACCGCACACAAATGACCTACCCTATTTTGTTAGGAAGAGAGTTTCTTCGTGATGTCGCGGTAGTAGACGTTGCCAAAGACAATATTCAAATCAAACCAGAAATTGTACAAAACCAACCTCAAGCCACGTCAGTCAGTAAATCTAAAAAACAGTAAGGAAACAAGACCATGGCATCACGTAAAGCGTTTTATTTGTTGGTTGGCCTACTAATGATTACTGGTTTAGGCTTAACCATGTATAGACACATTACGTTTGATATCCCATGGTTGCCTGGTGAACAAAAAGAAAACTGGTCTATTGAGGCAAAAGTGCAATTTGATGCCGCCGATAAACCAGTCTTAGCATCTTTAGCCATTCCTGGAACACAGCCTGGCTTTACACAACTGAATCAACAGACGGCTAGTCCTGGCTATGGTTTGGCGTTTACGCAAAAAGACAATGGTGCTAGGCATGCAGAGTGGTCTATCCGCCAAGCGAGTGGTGAGCAAACGCTTTACTACAAAGTGGATATGTTACTAGATCAATATGCCGTTCCACCCAATCCCAGTGAACCACCTGAATTAAAACTGACGATTGAAAAAGAACCGTATTTGACAGCGGCCAATCAACTGATTGATCGTGCTCAGGAGCGATCATCGACCCCATACACTCTGGCTAGAGAGCTAATTCAGGAATTTAAAAACCAGTCTCAAAATGCTCAACTTTTAGAGCAAGTCAAACCGCAGTCGCGCTGGATTGTTCAATTACTGCAAAAAGCAGGTGTGCCTGCACGTGAAGTCCATGCTTTATCCTTAGAGGATGGTAGAAGACGCCAAGAGTTGGTGGACTATATCCAAGTATTCGATGGAGATGACTACCAGCTTTTTAACCCTAAAACGGCTGAGCAAGGTCGCCCAGAAAACTTACTATTATGGGAATATCACTCAGGTCCTGTTCTTGAATTGACTGGCGGCTCTAACTCAAAAGTCACTTTTTCTATGATTGAACAAGAAGTGCCCTTTGGTGTTGCCTTGAACCAAAAATTTGCCGATGAAGCACTAATCAACTTCTCTCTCTACACCCTACCCCTCGAAGAACAAGCCTTATTTAAAGGTATTTTATTGATCCCAGTCGGCGTTCTCGTTGTCGTGCTAATGCGTATTTTAGTGGGTTTAAAAACCTCAGGTACTTTTATGCCAGTGTTGATCGCGCTAGCCTTTATTCAAACTAGCTTGGTGACAGGGCTGGTTGGCTTTTTATTGATCGTAGGCACAGGCTTATTGATTCGCTCTTATTTATCACGTCTCAATCTATTACTCGTGGCACGAATATCCGCGGTCATTATCATGGTCATCGGCATTATCGCTATGTTCTCAATTTTAGCTTACAAGCTCGGCTTAACCGAGGGCATGAAAGTCACATTTTTCCCAATGATCATTCTTGCTTGGACGATTGAGCGAATGTCCGTTCTCTGGGAAGAAGAAGGTCCTCATCAAGTCGTCATTCAAGGTGGTGGTTCGCTATTGGTTGCCGTATTAGCCTACTTGGCAATGAACAATGAACTGATCCGTCACCTTACCTTTAATTTTATTGGACTTCAGCTTGTCCTAATGGGATTAGTCTTGTTAGCAGGCAACTACACGGGTTATCGCCTACTCGAATTAAAGCGCTTTAAACCACTCACTGATAATCATCTTTAGGCTAGCTGATGATGAATTGGCTAAAAAAGATTAGATCACGCTATGCATCACCAGCAAAGCTAGCAAAAATTGGTGTGCTTGGGATGAATGAGCGGAATATTGCCTATATCAACCGCTACAACCCAAGAAGTTTGTTCCCGCTTGTTGACGATAAATTGCAGACCAAAGAAATCGTCATGGATGCGGGCATAACTGCACCCGACCTAATTGGGGTAGTGCGAGAACAGCATGAAGTGGATAAGCTCATTGAGCACATCAAAGGTAATTCTGGATTTTGTATTAAACCTGCACATGGTTCAGGTGGTAAAGGCATACTAGTCATTATCAGCACAGATGATGAAGGCTACAGAAAACCTAATGGTCAAGCTATACAACTAGCTGATATTGAACGTCATGTTTCCAATATTCTTGCAGGATTGTTCTCACTTGGCGGCCGAGCTGATGTTGCCATTATTGAAGGCTTAATTCAGTTTGATGAGTGCTTTACAGGCTTTTCTTACGAGGGTGTCCCTGACACACGTGTTATTGTCTTCAAAGGGTTCCCCGTAATGGCAATGATGCGGTTATCAACATCAGCATCCAACGGTAAGGCGAATCTCCATCAAGGCGCTGTTGGTGTAGGTCTAGATATCGGTAATGGCAGTGCGGTAAGAGCGGTTCAATTTGATAAACCGATCACGCATCATCCAGATACAGGTAAAGATCTTCATACACTTCAAGTGCCCCACTGGGAACAACTTCTTCATTTGGCGGCTTCTTGCTACGAAATGTCTGGGCTAGGTTATTTGGGCACTGACATCGTTCTCGATAGAAAGAATGGTCCAATGCTACTTGAGCTGAATGCTCGACCAGGGCTAAGTATTCAAGTGGCAAATGGTGAAGGCATTCTACCAAGGCTCAAAAAAATTGAGGCCCTGAGTAGTCGACGCAAATTAACCATCGAGCAACGTATCGCTTTTGCGAAAGAACACTTTTCTCGTTTAGAGTAAATCGAAGTCACTAAAAAGTTACCTGTCTGATGAACTAAACTGGAGCCAGCCATGAACTCGAATAAAACCAGCAGCATAATTTTGGGCATTTCACTCATTCTAGGATTAAGCTGTTTAGGATGGTTACTAGCCAATGCGGCCTTGCAATATAAAGCGTTTGAACGAACCGTAAAGGTGAAAGGTTTATCAGAGAAAGAGTATCAAGCAGATGTAGTCATTTGGCCTATCCAGTTCACTTTAGCCGATAATAACCTCCAGTCTTTGTATAACGATGCCGAAAAAAATACCCGCATCATTGTTCAGTTTTTAAGTGAAAATGGCATTGCTACTAAAGATATAACCCCAAGCGCACCCAGTATCACCGACAAACTAGCTCAGCAGTATGGTAACAATAGTGGTTCACCGTTTAGATATACTGCGGTGCAAACGGTTACCGTATACTCACAGAATATTGAGTCCGTACGAAATGTGATGGGGAAAATATCAGAGCTAGGTAAAAAAGGCATTGTCATTACTGGCAACGGCTATGCATCTCAAACAGAATACTTATTCACGCGCTTGAATGAAGTCAAACCGAAAATGATTGAAGAGGCAACACGTAAAGCGCGTGCTGTTGCTGAGAAATTCGCCGCGGACTCTGATAGTACTTTAGGCAAAATTCGTAAGGCTAGCCAAGGTCAATTCAGTATCAGTCCTAGGGACAACAATAACCCTCAAATTAAAAAAGTACGTGTAGTTTCGACCATTGAATACTACTTATCAGACTGAGTCATTCGATATATTGTCAATCGATGAGTTGAAGCTAGACAAGAAGCGTTATCTAAACCTTTTCTTGTTCTAGCTGCTTTATTTCAACAAGCAGTGCCTCAGCTTCGTTAGTGATGCTCGCAAATAATCGCATGTCACCTTTTCTCTGCGCCTGCATAGCTTCTTCTAATTTTTGTTGACGAAGTTTACGTAATTTTTTTGTTGGATCTTTCTTAAACAGAGAAAACATCATGATTCCTTTTCATTATTTTATGATCTAGATGTTAGCCGGTGTGCTGTGAATTCGAAGTGAGCTCGTTGACTAATCTTGCGAGTAATCAAAAATAAGATAAAAAAAGGGAGCCGAAGCTCCTTCCAGCCATTACCCAACTTATTGAAATATTGATAATACTACATTTAAGGCGCATCATGTACCCTTTTCGGTGTACCCTAAATTAAATCTATTATGCGATCAATGTCTAAAAAACCTAACGCTTATCTAAAAGCCCGAGGTAAAAATAAATACTATTCGGCTGTGGTCAGCATCCCCGAAGAGCTTAGGAAATACTACCCTCGGGGCACGGGTGGGCTCAAAGATAAAGAGATAATAGCTCTTCATACAAATGAAATAAGCAAAGCTCGTGCACTCAGAGATAGATATGTCGCTAACCTATTCCTTGAATTTGAAGAGTTGAGAACATCAAGTAAAAGCGTTAGGCCCACACTCACGGAAACTATTGAAGAACAGTTAAAGGCCATTGATGAGGCAGACTCAATGGGGGAACAAAGCCGTAAGACGCTCCTCGAAGAAGGATTAGCTGCTATTCGGGATCATCATAGAGATAACCCAAGCCTCTACGAGCTAGATGATGATAACGTTAGACTAGCCAGAGCAAAACATAAGGCATTTAAAACCACCAGCATTAGTTTCATTTTGGAAGAATACCTCAAAGATCGCCATGCATTTTCACCGAGTATGTCTCAGAAGATGAGACGCTATTGCAGGGAGCTGATAGATTTCGTGGGGCGAGACATACAGCCCGAAAAACTATCGCTAACTCAGGCAAGAGAATTCATCCGTCACATTAACCAACAGACTGAAAGAGGACTCAAGGTCAAAAAGGATACCGCTGGAGGGCTTGGTAAACTATGGTCATGGGCTAAGCGCCATGAGTATGTCAGGGACAATGTGTTCGAGGGAGCTAGAGAGGATATATACGCAGATAAGAGAGGCACAGCTAAGCCTAGGCACCCATTCACCGATCAAGAAGTGGTCGATGTTTTAGATGGACTACATGGGCTGAACAAAGAACAACAAGCCTTGCCTTCTCTGACATTACTAGGACTGTTCACAGGTATGAGAGTTAGTGAGCTGGCTAATTTGAGAGTCGAGCATATCTTGGAAGGTAATATCTTGGATATCGTTGCTGGTAAGAACAGTGAAGCGGTAAGACGTATACCAACTCATAAGACAGTTCATCCTCTTATAGAGCACCTGATTCAATCAAGCGAGGATGGTTGGCTAATCCCCTGTATACCTGAGGGTAAAACAAAACGGGGTGCTTACGCTTCGAGTCTATTCTCTTCATACAAGCAAGAACTGTGGGGAGTCAACGCCAGACCGAAGCTTACATTCCATAGCTTTAGACACCGTATAGAAGACCTTATTCGTGATGTAAAGGGGAGCCCACCAATAGGCAGAGCACTCAGTGGACGCAAGGGTACTCATTCAGAAGATGACTACGGACACGGTGTGACCCTTAAATATATGCAAGAGTTAATCAACTCGCTCCAACAAGGTCAGAAGGTTGACGATGCTGTGGCTAAACTACTAAATGAAGTTTTAGCTGGCTATACTACTAACTGACGTAACTCACTTTCTCTGCTTATGTCTGTGATGGGGTGTTTATTTTTACCAGCCCCTCCTCCCCTGTGTGATCCTCAGATCCACTATCGCCCGACTTAAGCCATAACTCCACCAGCAGCGATAGAAATACGATCAAACAGCCTCACAGTGATCCTGAGTGGTATTGATGATGGTCATTAAACCAATAGGCATAGCAAAAGTAATCTCACCCTCGACATAGTTTCTTACCGTATCCACACTCCAGAGCAATCAGGTGTAGCAGCATGAGTTCTCTAGTCGTTGCTGACACTCAAGTAAACACGGATAGCGAAGGACGCTACTGTCTGAATGACCTACATAAGGCGGCTGGAGGACTTAGCCAACACCAACCAGCTAAATACTTTTCAAATCAACAAGCTCAGAACTTGATCTCCGAAATTGGAGAACATGCAGTGACTCGCATCCGAGGCAGAGGTAAGGCTCAAGGAACCTACGTTGTGGAGGAGCTTGTATATGCCTATGCAATGTGGATTAGCCCAAGCTTTAACCTAAAAGTACTTCGGGCCTACAAACAACTACAAACCCAAGGTATCGCTGTAGCTGACCATGCTGCTGCTGACCTCTTGGCTAACCCTCTTGTTTACCTTGAGCGTGTGCTTGAACAAGCGAAGCAGTTAGAAGCAGCTAATCGTATTGCAGTAGCTGAACGTAACGTAGCTGTTAACACGATAGCTAAGGTCAGCCGCACACTCAAAGAGGTAGGAC
>DRHY01000138.1 GCA_011052985.1 Methylophaga thalassica | reverse complement strand
GTTCTAAGGCTATCCATAACCGCAGAATCGTTGGCCTTGGGGGCACAATCCATGTTGAATGAGAGGGTTTCGATGAGCAGGGAAGCCATCAGAAAGGCGTTAAGAAGCCTTACCGATATGGGCACCGTCTGTCGGTTACCACTCGTATCAACTGCCCTGGCCCATAAATGTGTAGTAACTGGAACACCGGCGAATTCACCTATTAGAAATGTGGGGTCGCCTAAATTAAAAGACTTTCGCGCAGGCGGGTCATCTACACCTGGAGTTGTGCCTGTAAAATTAAAGAACAACTCATATCTGTGAACATCAGAAGGAGCACCAGATGGATTCAACGCCACAATCAGACCTTTGTGAATCAAATCAACCGTAGCGGAGCCATAGGTGGGAGCAGGGGCAGTTGTATCCCCTGCAACCTCAGAAACAAACGCTGTCCACGCTCCAGGTGGGCCACCAGCAATAGGAATTACTCTGGAACGGATATGATACGTTGTACCACGAACCAAACTATAAAAATATTTGACTCCTTGTTGTTCAAAACGACCATTCGCCGCATTCCATTGTCCAGATGCAGTAAATGGGCCGGCCCTTTTATTACTTCCAGTCGCATCATTATGCAATTCAATTTCAAATTCCTTAAAAAAAGGCTCTGTAGTTCCACACTTCTGAACAAAAATTACGGCTAATTCTGGTATCGGCATATTAGTACCAATTTATCTTATCAAACAATTGCCAGCCTTCTTTTACTAAATCATCCTCTACATCATCAAACTGGCTAGGGTAAGTTGGGCTAGTCACAGGGTCAGGTGGTAATTTGAGAGATTCGACATTGTTCGTATTGTTGAAAGTGCCACCACCAATAGCATCAATAGTTGTACCAGTAGTATACGTATGGGCTAGTGTAGAAGAAAATGAGCCATTACCAAATATATCTTGACCAAGTACACGGAACCATCGAGCTTGAACTACATTTTCTATCGCTAATGGCAGTTGACGAGCAGAAACAATCTCATCTATAATTATATCACCACCAGCAAATGTACCATCGTCAGAGACTTGAACCTGATACGTGTCTGCTCCATTAGTAACATCCCATGTTAATAGTTGATTAGCCTCATCAACAGCCAGACTTGAGATTACAGGAGCCAATTTTTCTGCAAGTACAGACGGAGGCGTTACATTCGTTTCTCCGAACAAGTTGTATGTTAAAACTTCAATAGTCTGAGTACGACCAAATGTACCTTCAAAAACACGCTCTATAAACTCAAACGCTGTGAAATCCCATATGAAAGATTCAAGAACAGCGCCGCCCTGAATACGGACTAGAACACGCCATATATCATGGAAATTGGTGGTAGGCAGGTCGAAATCAAAAGTCAATGCTGTTGGAGTAATAGCTATAACCGACAAACCAGTAGCCAAAACCGGAACAAGAGGAAAACCTATTTTTGCAAATGCAGAATGGTCTGAATACAAACGGTGAGACGCGATATCAAGTTGTGCTTCATCACACCGAAGAACTATAACGCTGCCATCTGAATCCTGAAAAAACTCGAAAATTACAAAGACCTCACCAGCAGCGACAGTAAGAGAACCTGTCGATTGACCATAAGAACTTTGTGGTATAGTAGTACCATTGAGTGTTCTCTGTAACACTTTACTAGAATTAAATGTCTGAACACGGGTTCTACAAGTATTTGGAGTAGCTCCAGCTTCACGAAAACCCCATCCCGAAAAATTAATAACTTCTCCTGTAACAACAGGAAAGAATCGCTTTGCTCCTGACGAATCAGCAGCTTGTAAAGCTGTGGCACTAGCACTAATTGTAGCGTAACCTTTACCGTCATGTGATTTTGTATTATCAAAAACAGCAGCAACATCTGAACCTGTACTAGAAATCCACAGAAACAAACCAACACGCTCAAAACTAGGGTTACCCAAAGTTTGAGGCTCATACATTTTCATAAAGATAATTTGTTGGCGAGATATACGGGGGATATCAAGTGTAGTAACACCAACAGCACCACGAACAATCAAACCGGCATCTGTACCAGATTGAATTTGGCCCCAACCTCTATCCCATTTGCGAATTTCTACCCCACGACCACCAAGAGAATTGTTGATTGTAACTCTTAAAGTATCAGAATCCAGCGGAGATATTGACCAATCACTCAACTCAGGGTCGAGTAATGTAGAGCCAAGTTCAAGAACATCAATCGGGTCAATTTCAACTAGATTGCGGACTGGGATTCTTTTGGCTTCTTTGCGACGAAGAAACTCCTGCATAACATCTACTTTACGACGAGTATCGAGTTTAAAATCGAATTTGTGTCTGTCAGTTAAAGTAGCAGTATCGCCTAACATTTCGTCTGACACTTCCAACACTAACAAATTGCGCGGCGAATCTTCAAAACGCTCTTCGTCCACTAACATGAAACGACCTGGCATAGGGCGAACAGAAACGTAATTATCCCAAACTGTATAATCCGCATTATATTTGACGAGCAAAGCATCTTGGAGACGCGCTGCTGCTGCATTACGAGCATCTTCATCAGTTCGCGGTGGGGGTTTGAAATCATCATGAATTTCTGTTCTAACACCATCATCTTGTGCGCCAAGTGTACCGACCAATGCCGCTACACTTGCTTTATCTCGCACACGACCGAGAGCTGTCCCTAGTACATTGAATCGCACATCAATTTTCTCAGCTGATACTGGAATATTCTCTATCGGCTCGTTATAGAACTGCAACACATGACCTTGTCGGTCAGAACCAATAGTTGCATGAGCACGGTCAATACCGAATCCAACAGGACGTTCTATAAAAGAAGCCCATGATGTGGGCAAACCATTTGCATCTAATGTCGGCAAGGCAGTACGTAGTTGAATCGGTATTGGTGAATTAAGTTGCGTGAAATTAATAGCAATATGAAGGTCAACTGCTTGAAACAACGTGTATGACAAAAACGGAGAATCCAATTTGTCAAAGTCTATACTAGCCTCATGAATACGAGTAATCACAGGGTCTAGCAGCTGTTGACTGGCAACTATATTAAAATCCCAAACTTCAAAAATTACATTCGCAACTAGAAGCGGGCCAAAACCACCAAATCCTGTGGTTGAGTTCTTTGAGGCAAAACGCCTTAGAAAAACAAATGGGCCTGGGCCAAGAATACGAGTAATAAGAACATAAGTGTGGTCTGTCTGAGTAGTAATAATCGAACCTGCAACTACACCATCCACCATAGCCTGTATGTCTGTTTGAGCAGCGTTTTTAGACAGTTTGAAACCAGCAACCAAATCTGCATCCGTCAATCCAGTAAAATTCTTGTAAAGACCACCTATTCTACCATCACTAGCTGCCGTAAATTGTAATTCACCATGGATTAGACGGAGTTGACCACCAAGCTCTAACGCTCTATGTAAACGTAAAAATGTAGCGCCTAAACCACTACCACCTATAATTTGAAGATTAGGCACTCCTACCTGAACTGCTGATGTCGGGTCTACTAACTCCCACACAGAATCATTTATATTACCATTAACCCACGAGTCATCTAGTATTTTATTTTCCTCAAAACCAAACATTGGTGACTGTAGCCTAAAATTACCTTCAAAACCATCACCGATAAAATGAGCCTTACCAAAACCTTTGGGCGCATCACCACCAACCACAATAATATCATTTTTAATCGGACTTGCTACTGGACTAGGGTTCATTAAAGATACATTCCAGCCAGTTATCGCTGGGTCTGTGTTAAGGTCATAAGACGCACCAAACGGGGCATCACCAAGAGGTTTGTAAAAAATCTTCCCGTTCAGAACCCAATAATGGAACCCATCATTTTCCGCCAATCGTTTTACAACGTCACTCCATATTTCACCAGATTTGATTTCAAAATCAGGTTGAAATTCTCCGTCATCTATATTAGTAACATCGAATACTCCTGACAATAAAAACTCAGTCATAATTTTAATAATGTCGCCTGATTTACGACCAGTTAGATTAGGAACCACAGAGAGACGTGCACTCAGAATATTGAGTTGATACTCTTCTGATATTGACGTGAAATCATAAACAAAGATAGGTGCTGTAGTATTATAACCGAGAACTCTAGCTTTCGGAGTGGAATTAATGAATCCTTTGAATGTATTATTTCCAAATTTATCAGTATGAAGTGCTACAGTATCATCACGAGCAGGCACACCAAACGCACCAAATGTTTTATCCTTACTAGATATTGAAAATTCTAAGACTTGCGGTTGATTCAGACGCCAGACATGTTTCAACTGTCTAAGACGACTAGCAATAAACTGGCTGTAGTCATTACCCGCACTTAGAAATTGAAATGACATAGTTAAACAGGAGAACTCCCACCAAATTTTTCTGGGTTTGTGTTGAAAATATCCTCTAACAATTCTTGCAAAAGCTCTTCTTGACTTTGCGTTAAGGTGCCTGGGCCAGTCAACGGGAAATTGATAATTATGTTTGTTTCACGCGGGCCGATGCCAGCAAAAATACCAGCATCAGTCAAACGACGGAACAAATCTTCGGACAAGAAGAATCTACCAGCATCCTCTGTTATACCAGCAAGAATTTCTGCTTGCTGCTGTATTAACTCAACTTCCTGTTGTCTAGTGAGAACGTTCAGACGCAGTAGTTCACCACGGATGACTTCAGCATCTTGGAGGTCAATAGAAGCATCAACGATACTCCGTTCAACAGCAAGTAGGGCTTCACTGAGTTCTATCTGCTGTTCCAATTCTATAAGCTGTTTTGCAAACTCATCTGTTTGCTCTGCCAAACTTCTAGCTTTTCTCTGCGCTACAGTCAGGTCACGCTCAACCAATCCTTCTGACAATATGTCACGGATTCTTTGTTCGTTTTCTTTAATCAATTCTTCACGAGCACGTTCCAAGTCTATCAGGTCACGAGCACGTTCTAACACTTCGACTTGAGCATCTCGAACATCTCCAGTCAAGGTGTCACGCAGGTCGCGAAGAACCAAACTCAGAAACTCTGATGCTTGAGCCAACGTACCACCAGCACCTAGAAACTCTTGCACAGTTTTAAGAGCTTTCTGCACATCACGAGCAAATGATTGGAAACCTGCACCGATACGACGAAGTCCCAAATCAAACTGGAACCCCTCTAATATTTCTTTTTGCTGCTTCCGCAACTCTTGCAGTTCCGCCTCTATTTCCGCACGTAATTTTCTCGCACTCCCCTTACCACCCTTCTTCCGTTCTAATTCAAAAGTTCGTGCACGTTGAGCTTCGAGGTCTGTAATAGTTGCTCCTAACTCTGTAGCACCAGATTTAAAATCTTCTGTAATTCGTTTAATTTGTTTACGAATATCATTAGCCATTTTAATAGCAGCATTTCTCAATCCTCCAATAATTAGCAAGAACGGGTTTCCTGTAATCAACCCCGCAATAAAAACCTTTGAAAAATTTGGGAATATCTGCTTTAGAGCTTTCCCAACCTGAATCCCAAACTCTACAAATGCACCGATAACTGGAATAGCTTTTGTAATCACGTCCGCTATTCCAGCTATAGTCCCCAAAAGCCCGCCTCCCGCTTCTTTTCTCTGTAGTTTGAAAACATCGCTTAATTGTCTTAAAAACCCACCAACTCCATCAGCACCTTTGATTTGTTTAAGACCTTCAAACAGTCTTTTAAATCCGCCAATTAGCTGAGCAACTTTATTCAGGTCAATCGCTTGAAAGAACTTTACCAACTCACCAGCCGCAGCACTAACAATATTAAGAACTTGGCTAAAAGCATCTCTTAAACCAACAACAGCTGTTTTAGATTTAATAATTTCTGATGTAAGAAGTTTTTGACGATTAAGTATCCCTAACAAAATCAGAGATATTTCGCTCCGTCTTTTTGCAGAAACACCTATAGACGCCAATTCCTGGTTTAGAACTTTGGCTTCATTGTTGAGTAAATCAATTTGATTCTGTAAAATTACTTGACGCTTTTCTTCAAAACCAACTATTTCAAGACTAATTCTACGCTCCTGCAAAAATGCTTCTATCCTGCTAGTAATTCCTGCTTTGGCTTGTGCACGAGTTAACAATATTTCAGCTTGTAATTGCTCAAGAAATTCAATTTACTACACAGTTGGAGCGTCAGAATAAACAATTAGTTAAGCAAACTAATGATATACAGCGTCAAATTGATACGTTGTCAGC
>DRHY01000137.1 GCA_011052985.1 Methylophaga thalassica | reverse complement strand
TACTTGACCCACTGAATGACATGGTGGAACAATTTTCTACGGTTTTGTTAATTGCGTCTGCATCTTTAGGCATTCAGAAAATAGTGTTGTTTTTGGGTGATAATCTCATTATAAAACTAACACTCTCCATGTTGATCTTGATTGTTATAGGCTTGAACATCTCTTCAAAGCCGAGTAATGAGACAAAATCATGGTTAGTTAAAAGTGTACTAATTCTTACACTTTTACGTCTCTTTATACCTGGGGTTGTTTTTATTAGTAATGAAATTCAAACTAACCTTAAGCAACATCGAAATGAGGCTATATCTACGCTTGTGCAAACAAAGGATAGTGTTGATAGTTTGGCTGAAGAGACTGATAAGCCTAGAGATTGGTTTAATTCACTGAAAGAAAATATCGATATAAAAGCAAAGCTAGTTCGAATACAAGAACAAGCTGAGTCCGCTATCGAAGCTGCACTTTATCTTCTCGCGGAGTTCTTTTTTGTAATGATTCTCCTTCCAATCACAGTTGTTTTTGTTCTATACAAAAGCATCACTCTGATCGGAAGGAAATAATTGTCTTAAGCCATCTTAGCAATGGGTTGGGGCTCGCCTTTTGCGTTTAAACTCTCAGTTAATGTATTCAACGAATTTAGCAAATCGATAAATTCAGAGTGAGTAAGATTGGTTTGACAGACCACTTTATTCTGAACTTCAGCTATTTCAGGTTCAATTGCTTTGGCTTTTTCAGTCAGATAGAGCCTAACGATTCTCTCATCTTCATCTGTTCTAACTTTAGTAATTAGCTCAGCAGTTTGTAGTCTTTTGATTATTGGTGATAAGGTCCCTGAATCTAACTTTAGACGCTTCATAACGTCCTTGATAGCTACACCATCTTTCTCCCACAATACTAATAAAACTAAATATTGGGGATAGGTCAGCTCATGTTGTGTTAGCAGGCTTCGATATAACCTTGTAATACTGTTTGTTGCTGTATACAGAGCAAAGCATAATTGAGAATCAAGTCTAAGATTTTCAAAATTTGACATTTTAATTGGTCCTGTGATGTGATTTTTGTCGTTCAGATAAGAGCGACAAGGCCACCATTAGCTCTAAACTCCCTATTATGCAGAAAACTTGCACTCTATTGCTAGTCTTTATATCTATAAGACAAATCGATTTGATAAGCATACTTAAATGCGTGTGAGAGTTGTTAGCATTTAATTGTAAATGTCAATATCAAAAGTTCACTTTATATATAGTGATATTCAGTATAAATGAGTATAAGTGTGATTAATTTATTATTAATCAGATGAAAAGTTCAGATCAATTGAAGCTTTGGCAAATTTTGTCTTATTTGATTTTTTATCTCATCGTAAGAACTTAAAAAGACAATTGGAAATATTTCCGCTTGAGAATCTGGCAACACAAATGGATTGAGTTTGTATCCCTCATAAAAAAGTTCTGCTTTTGCACGACATATATTTTTTATACCATTGGTGAATCCAGCATGGTTGACTGCCAATGCTCCTGAATCTCCTAGTGTCCAGTCATACGTTTTCCATTTCTGAAAGCAATTATCGGCTAATAATTGAGACTCATTATTACGTTCAGGCTGGCCCTGCTCAGTGAGGGCTGAATTAATATAGTCGCTCTTGCTAATAAACACTATTAGCAGAAATACAGGTATTAGATAGAGTAGATTTTTCATAGCCCCTCACGTAAGTTTCCAGATACTAACTTATTTGAAATAAGCCTAACCTAGCCTTTATTAATAATATTAATTTCTCTTTGTGGATAGGGTATTTCAATGTGATGCTGTTTGAGTATATCCCAGATCATTAGTAGAAGATCTGCACCAACACGATTAGGACCGTCATCAATTCCATTCATCCAGAACTCTACTAGAATAGTAATACCTGAGTCTGCAAATTCTTTTATTTCTGCATCAGGTCTTTCTTCAATTGGAATATCGTCACCACTAATGACTTGTGGATGAGTAGAGACTACATTACGAATTAATTCAAACAGCTGATGAAGATCTGTTTTGTATGCGACTTGAAATTCTAATGAGTAACGTTGTTTGCTATTTTTGTGTGTCCAGTTGGTAAAGCTAGTGGTAATGAACTGTTCGTTTGGCACCATGATGTCCTTACCATCATAGGTTTCTAGGGTGGTTGACCGCATGTTGAGCTCGCGTATTGTTCCAGACCTTCCATCTTCCATTTCAACATAGTCACCAACGCTCAGTGATCTATCTAGTAACAATATGATTCCGGAGATAAAGTTTGAGGCAATAGCTTGGAGACCGAATCCTAAACCTACGCCTAATGCACCACCGAATACGGCTAGAGCAGTTAGGTTAATGCCCATTATTTGTAATAATAATAAAAAAACAATGAAAAATAGGGCGACCTGAAACAGCTTAGCAAATACCTCACGTGTCCCAATGTCGAGATCGTCTTGATTGCGAATCAGCTGTTGTCCTGCATTGCTTGATAACCGACCAAACCAGAATAGAACTGAACCAAATATCAATACGCGAGCTACACCATATGCAGAGATATTGAAATTTCCAATCTGTAGTGAGATGGTTTCTAGGTAAGAGACGACTTCGTCTAACCAACCAAAAACATGCAGAATAGCAATGGGTAAAAAAAATAGAATTGCGAGCTTTTTGAAGAGCTGTTTTTCAACAAATCGATTAATAATAGAAAACAGCATATAAATTACAGCCAAACTTAGGCTCAACTTCACAAGCCATGATGTTCCAATGAGGCTGTCACTCAAATCATTCGCGACTGAGAGCATCAAAACAATCATCAGGGGCAAGATTAGCTGTCTCAGATGGTAGAGACCCATACGTAATTGCAGAGCTCGGCCTCTGCTTGGTCTGCGCTGTAAAAGTGGTGAGATACTAATCAGGCTTCGAGACAGAAAGAGTGCAATGATAAGTGCGGTAAATACCAACCCAATTTGCGAATAAAATTCTGGACTACTCAACCAATGGATGGTTTGTGACAGTAATTGGTCGAATTTATTTTCTAGCTGTGTAATGTCCATGAACTGCCTTTTAGAATTAGCTTGGACACAATGTATTTGAGTCAGGACGAGAAGGCAAGGACGAGTATGAATCTTGTCTTCTCTAGGATATAACCATAAGTAACAAGTTTAAGCTGAGTCAACCTTGAGACTATTAATAAATAACAGGCAAAAAAAAGCCTCGAATTAACGAGGCTCTTTCTCATTTCTGTAATGTATGTCTTACAGAGCTGTGATGTTTTCTGCTTGGGGGCCTTTAGCACCTTGAGTTACTGTGAACTCAACGCGTTGACCTTCATTCAAAGTTCTGAATC
>DRHY01000136.1 GCA_011052985.1 Methylophaga thalassica | reverse complement strand
AAGAAAATGACGACGGCGGAGGTTAATAAATATCCGCCAATGACGGCAGCCAGAACCAAAGATAGAATTCTGAGTGGATAAGGTAATCGCATAATGGCGGTAATTCTCACATTACTGAGTGAATAAATGTAATTGTATCTTCAACTTAATCTGCCCAGCCCTCTACACTGAAGACGCTGGTTGGGCAGAAGACATCAGACCAATTGTGCTTTATTGTTTATGTCGTTTGAGTAGCCAAAAAAGACCATTTTACGGACGCTTTTTTATGCCACTACAATCGTTATGGAATGATAGTTTATCATCAAATAATAATCGTATGCATTTAGATTAACTAAATAGTGTCTTTGTATAACTCCTTCCAGCAAACCGACCAAACACGAAGTAACACTCACCACCAAACCGAATAAATGATAACAACTCCACCTAACACTACTTTCAAGTGTTAAATGAGTTATATGCCTTAAACATAATGCAAATCACTCATTTTATATTTTTTATTCTTTTATAAAATCTCCGCTTTATTTTTAGAGAGAATTCTTATGCGGAGAAGCCATATCTCCCTGTCTATTATTTTGGCAGGACTGAGTGCCCCCATTTATGCTGATAGCGACATATCATCAAGCAGTAAAGAGTTAGCCCCTTTAGTCGTCACTGGCGATAAATCGAAGGCTGTCGGTATTGATCTAGACACACCGACAGAAGTAGGCTCGAGACTTGGCTTATCTATGCGTGAGAATCCCGCTTCAGTCGCAATTGCCGATAGAGCATTAATGGATCAAATTGGCGCACGTGATTTTCAAGATGCGGTAAATGCGTTACCTGGCGTTAATGCGTCGGCACCTCCTGGCTGGGGCGGCAATGTGTCTTATCGTGGCTTTAACGGTTCACAGATTAACCAACTATTTAATGGTATAAGTTTGGCTTATAGCTCTGCTAATCGTCCTGTTGGTGCTTGGATTTATGATCATGTTGAATTGATTGGTGGTCCATCTTCATTCTTATACGGCACAAGCTCTGTTGGTGGTAGCGTCAACTACGTCACCAAAGTGGCAGAACGTACTGACCAGCAAATTGATGGCCGTTTGGGTTATGGCCGGTATGACACGATGGAATCATCCATTGGTGTTAATAAAGCCTTGAACGACAGCAACTGGATTCGCTTTGATTACAGTCATACAGGTTCTAACGGTTATATTGATCGCCAAGAAAACCACGCTGATAATATGGCATTTTCTTGGTTAGCTGATATCACTGATAATCTGTCTCACACTCTGGCACTAGAGTATTTGGAAGAAAAAGAAGATAGCCCTTATTGGGGCTCGCCTACATTACAACCTCAATCCGGCACTTTAAACATCGACAAACATAATCGCTTTGAAAATTACAATGTTGACGATGGTCGTTATGAGCAGCGTGTACGTTGGTTACGCTCCATTACTGACTATCAATTCAATGAAAAAACAGCATTAAAAAATACCTTCTACCATTATGATGGACAACGTGATTACCGAAATCTGGAAAAATATACTTACAGTAATAACAACAGTGCAATCGATAGAGCAGGAGCCTATCAACAGCGTCATGATCAGGAGTTAAATGGTAATCGCATCGAACTGACTTATAAAGGTGAATTATTTGATCGACAAAGTGATTGGGCGATGGGGCTGGATTACAGCATCAATCAGCAAACGATATACCCCACGTCAATCAGTAGTGTTTTTGATACGGTAACACCAGCTAACTTCGCTGCCGACGATTTTTACGACATATCGGGCATGGGCGCTTTGCAGAAAGGCCGAAGTAATAAAGTTAAAACCTTCTCTGTTTTTGCTGAAAACCGTCAAGAATTGACAACGCGTCTAGCATTGATTTCTGCATTACGGTTTGATCACATTGATTTCCGTCATACACCTGCACCGGGGGCAACCGACATTACTCGTAACTTTGATACGTTCACTGGACGCCTTGGTTTAGTGTTTGATGTCACTGAAAATGTTAGTCTCTATACTCAATTTAGTACTTCTGCCGAGCCACCTGGTGGCACGTTAACTAGTGCTCGAGGATCTCAAGTACAAGACTTTGATATCAGCCGCGGTCGTCAGATTGAGGTTGGTACTAAGTTCAACTATCTTGACGAACGTGGTACAGCGACTATCGCCGCATATCAGATTGTTCGTAAAGATATTTCCGTATCATCCCCGACTAATCCTAATCAGACAGTGCAAGCAGGACAACAAACTTCAACTGGTCTGGAGTTAGCCACATCATTTCAAATCACACCGTTGTTAAGAACAGAAGCTAACGCCGCTTTTGTTAGAGCAAAGTTTGACGAGTTTTCTAATTCGTCAGGTAATTATGATGGTAAACGTCCTCATAATATTCCCAACCGCCTAGCTAACGTATGGATGATTTATGAACCAACGACGCATTGGGAAACAGGGGTGGGAGCTCGCTATGTCTCATCGGTATATCAAAACTATAGCAATACGCTGAAAGTGCCGTCATACACATTATATGACGCCTACCTGAAATACAGGGTGAATCAAAACGTTGATGTCACACTACGCGGCCGTAATCTGTCTGATAAGTTATATGCTACGTTTATTCACCAATCTAATGCGCAATATTATGTGGGTGAACCTCGCAGTGTTGAACTCACTGTCGATTTCAAATACTAAATGCGGCACCTGTTTCTGTGGCATCGTTGGCTTGGCATAGGGCTATGCCTCTTCATGGCCCTATGGTTTGTATCCGGCATAGTCATGTTATTTGTCGGTTATCCCAAGCTAACAGCCACAGAACATTTACAGTCATTACCTGACCTATCTAGCCAGCAAGACTATATAGACGTCGATGAAGCGCTGAGTGTGACGGGTAAAACAAGCTCGCCAAGCAGTATAAGGTTGAGCTCTATCGCCAATACACCGGTGTTTCTATTCATGTTTCCTGAAGAAGGAATGGCGGCTGTAAATGCAAATACAGGCGAGCTTATTGATTCAGTTTCACCCCAACAAGCTTTGTTATCAGCAAATCAGTTCAATAAAACAGCTGAGACTGAATATATTGGATTGGTCGATAAAGATGCCTGGACACAATCATCAGCGCTCAATCCCGAACGTCCCCTCCATGTTATCAAGCTAAATGATGCTGCTCAGCGTTTGATTTATATCTCCTCCCATACGGGTCGCATTGTTCGCGACGCCACATTAAATGAACGCCGCTGGGGCTGGTTAGGCGCATGGTTACATTGGATTTATCCGCTCAGGTCCATGCCTTGGTGGGCAGATATGATTATATATTTATCACTGACCGCCACGATTATGGCCATGCTGGGCCAATATCTTGGTATTAAACGTTGGCGATTTTCAAGCACCTATCGTAGCGGCTCTCACTCCCCCTACCGCTCGGGCTTTGCTCGTTGGCATCATATTGCTGGCTTAGTATTTGGTGTGTTTTTAATTGCATGGATATTCAGTGGAATGATGTCAATGCGACCATGGAATCTCTTAGCTAATCAGTCTCAGCTTCCCATCAGTGAGTTTTCTGCTGGCCCCTTGGCCCCGGTCAATTCACCATTGTCGATATCAGACGTATTGGCTCGTTTTGAGTCTGCCCACTTCCAGCCAACAGAGTTGGCTTGGCATCGAGTGGCTGGTCAGATGTGGTTAAGTGCATTGAATATTCAAGGAGAGAGCCAAGTCTTGCCCTTATTTGGGGACAATACTGTCAGTACTCAAATTCCATTCCTAACATTAAAAAATACGGTTAATACGCTATCACCCAACATTAATAAACAGTTTGAATGGCTAACAGCCTACGATTTTTATTATTACGGACGTGATGAACAAAGTATGTATGGCAACAGAACACGGCCTTTACCCTTATTGCGCGTTACCTTTGCTGATAATGCTCAGACATGGTGGCATATCAATCCTGCCAATGGTGAAGTGATTGAAAGTGTCGATCAGCAACGTCGACTGGCTAGATGGTTATTTAACCTATTACACAGCTGGGACTGGCAGCCACTTTTAGAACGGCCTTGGTTACGTCAGATACTCATCATTGGCTTTAGTTTAGGTGGGCTGATGATCAGTATCAGCGGTGTGGTTATGGGATGGCGACGTTTAAGAGGTACTAAAAAACGCAAACGTAAATCAGCATAAAAACCAACACCGTCAGGCAGGGTTATTCACCTCGACCAAACATGCTATCCATGTCGTGCTTCATGGGTAGACCTTCTATAATATGCACATCACCTTTTTCATCTTTGTAGAGACTGGTCGGTGTCGCATGGAAATGTAAATCTTCCATCAGATGATTATTTTCTAGCACACGCTCACTGCCTTTCGACGCTGCATTATTGTCGGTTTCAATACCACCTGATTTATATCGTGCCAGATGAGTTGCCAAAGCCTGCTCAGGTGAATCTGAACCTAAAATAGTGGCCGCTTTGGCCAGACTATCATCACGCAATATACCCACCATCACATGACGAAACTGAATCTGACTGCTTTTAATATAAGGCTCAGCTAACTCACGAAATTTATGACAATAAGGGCAAAATGGGTCGCTAAATGTGTAGATGATTTGAGGCGAATTTTTATCTCCATCTTGTACCCAGGACGCACTTTCAACCCGCTGCCATACCTTTTCATTATTCGGTTTAGTTACTAACTGATAAATCGCCTCGGCACCTAAATTTTTGCCTTCGGCATTAATGAGATCACCCACTATCGCATAGCGCTGATCGGGCAAGATATAAATACTCATCGGTTCATCTTT
>DRHY01000135.1 GCA_011052985.1 Methylophaga thalassica | reverse complement strand
TCATACGGTGTTCGGTCAATAATCAAAAATACATATCTATATATCGTTGGTTGAAAGTATATGCCAAAACAAAGAATAAAATTGCAAGAGTTACGCCAAGACACAACTCATCACTAAGTGATTGAATTGTCATTATTTTTACTTAATGGCAACGTCTAAAAAGGCGGTATCAGCCTTAACGACTCTTTTCTGCGCTATAGAAGTGCAGTTCATTCCCCAAGCTGGTGCTGATAGCGTTTCGAACCGAACTGGTTTGACCCTAAGTGCCAGCCTACATCTAACGACAACGATGTGAAAGGTAAATGACTAAAACGTGCAGCTGTCCGCTATTCTGATTGTTGACTAAGATACTGTTTGACACAGGCCTGACAAATACAGGCTTTACCACGAAGCGCTACAGGCACCTGCTCTAATAATGCCTTAGGAAAACTAATCTCTGGGTCACGACACCAACACGAAGAAGATGTATCTGGCGATAAATTGCCACAGCTATTACTCCCATGACATAGCGGGCATAACGCCTCGGAAAAGGTTTCACAGGTTTGATTCAATTAAACGACCACACATCAGCATAAAAAGACTGTTGTTAGCTTTAACGATAACGCGATAATTAGCAAGGCGAAGTCATTAAATACAGCATAGTGAGATATGAACTTATCAATAAAAAGACATCGCTAGCTGCCAAATATCAGGCAAAAAAAAGGGAAGATATGCTCTCCCCTTTTCTCACTAAATAAACCGTTGTACTGATTTATTTTTTATCTTTGCACGACGGCTTTTTACCGTCTTTATGTTTTTTATGTGCCGCCATCATTTCTTCTTTTGTGATTTGACCGTCACCATTGGCATCCATCTTTTCAAATCGTTTTAAGGCTTTTGCCATTGCTTCGTCTTTTGTAACGACACCATCACCATTGGTATCACCATATAGGCCATGTTTCTTCATTTCATGCTTGTTAGTGTCGTCAGTCGCTTTGGTTTCAGAAAAAGCCACATTACTAACAGCTAATGCTGCCACGGCAGAAATAATGATTTTCGATACTGTATTCATGGTTAATCCCTTTTCTCGTTGTTGGGAATTGTAGACTAACTAGCGACACGTTAACGAAGGGTTAAGGATTGAAAAACACGTTTTGTTATAAAAATTCAGTTGTACGTAATTGATTTATTTTTTCGAACAGATGAATCTCTCTCAAATAGTCGTGCATCAACAGAATCTTTTTGGTGAACACCTGTATGGCTCGTTTAAACAAATGACCTAGAAAAAACTCGACTAAATATCAAGTTCAAACACTACATGACATAGTCGAAACAATCGATTTTGACCATATTCCGCACACAGCGTCTCCTTAATAGTAGACTGGCCTCTCGTATAAAAAGGAGAGAGAAAATGATCCAATCCGTAAAAGGTAATGGTCGAGGGCCTTCTGGGCCACCTGACCTGTATGAATTAATGAAAAAACTGACTGGTGGAGGCGGCAGTCCCTCACGTGGCCGCTTAGGTGGTGGTTTTACTGCCGTCATCGTAATCATTTTGCTGGTTTGGGGGGCACTAACCTCTTTCTATACAGTACAACCAGAACAACGCGCAGTAGTGAAACGATTCGGTTCTGTTAAAGGCATTACTGATCCCGGTCTGCATTTCAAGTTTCCCTTTGGTATTGATCAGATTCAACTGGTCGCTACCGAGCGAGTACTGAAACAGGAATTTGGTTTTAGCACAGTGCAAACACGTCAGGGCGAACGATCAACGTATAGTTCTTCCCAATTTGAAGATGAATCATTAATGCTCACCGGTGATTTGAACATGATCGATGTTGAGTGGGTGGTTCAATACCGTATTGATGACCCTATTAAGTTTCTGTACCAAATGCGTGAGCCAACTCGTACCCTGCGTGACATTTCTGAGTCAGTTATGCGTCGTATCGTCGGTAATATGCTTGGTTCTGAAGTACTGACTATCGGCCGTGTGGCGATTCAGCAGAAAGCTGGTGACGAGATTCAGGAAATACTCGACCAATATGATGCCGGCATTCGCATCAGCACGGTTGAAATGCAGGATGTGGTTCCGCCCCCCGCCGTTCAACCCGCCTTTAATGAGGTCAATGAAGCACGTCAGGAGCGTGAGCGAATGATTAACGAAGCACAAAAACGGGTGAATCAGGAGATTCCTAATGCCGAAGGTGCCGCCCTTCGTACCGTTGCAGAAGCCGAAGGTTATGCCACGGAACGGGTGAATCGGGCTGATGGTGAAAGCACACGCTTTAGTGCGGTTTTACATGAATACCAACAAGCACCGACGGTGACGCGCTCTCGTCTGTATCTGGAAACGTTAAATGAAATCCTGCCAAACATCGGCCAAATTTTGGTCGTGCAGGATGGCCAAATGACGCCACTGCCATTACTCGATGTCAATCGTAACGCCACTGGAGGTGACAAATGAAAACTTCACTACTTGCCTTAGTGGTCGTACTTACCGTGATACTTGGTAACCTTACTTTATATACCGTAGATGAATCCGAACAAGCCATTGTGGTGCAGTTTGGTGAGCCGATTGGCGATGTCATTAATGAGTCAGGCCTCAAGTTCAAACTACCTTGGCAGAATGTACGCTATTTCGATAAACGCCTTCTGGTTTGGGATGGTGATGTAACGCAGATTCCTACGCTGGGCCGTGAGTTTATTCTTGTCGATACCACAGCACGCTGGAGAATTACCGATCCCCTACTCTTTTTGACCAGTGTTCGTGATGAAGCTGGTGCGCGTACGCGCCTAGATGACATTATCGACTCTGTAGTCAGAGACATGGTTTCGTCCACAGAACTGGAAGAGATCGTTCGCTCTAAGGACTGGCAAGTGAATGTTGATGAGCTGGATGATCCTGCCTTAGCTGAACGTAGTGACGTCAATTTGGAGAAACAGCCAAAACTAGGTCGTGAACTGCTGGAAGCCGGTATTCTCAAACGAGCACGTGATTCGATGCCAGCCCTTGGTATAGAACTAGACGACGTACGTATTAAACGAGTCAATTATATTGAATCTGTTCGTCGTCAGGTGGAAAGCCGGATGATTGCAGAACGCCAATCCATTGCAGAACGTTTCCGTTCTGAAGGTCGAGGCCGTAGTCAGGAAATCCTCGGTAATATGGAACGTGATCTGCGTCGTATTCGCTCTGAAGCTGCACGTGACGCCGAGAAAATTCGCGGTGAAGCGGATGCCAAAGCGACCCAAATCTATGGTGACGCTTTCGGTGCTGACGCCGAGTTCTATTCGTTCTTCCGTACGTTGGAAAGCTACCGGTCTTTGGGTGAGAACAGTACTCTCATGCTTAAAGCTGACTCCGACTTCTTCCGTTATTTAGAAGAACCGCAAGCTCAGTAAAAACCATTGCCTACCAGAGTGTCATACCCAACTTGGGTGTGACGCTTTGGACGGTGGGCAAAGCCCTAATCCAGAGTCTATTATTTAAATGAGAATATATATTTAATCTATTGATTTATATTAAGTATATGTTTTTTAGTAAATGCTTTTAAGTCTATTAATTAATCATTATCTAGCTACAAGTAAATCAAACACAATCCGGGCGAAGCTTTGAGCTCTATTAGGGTCGGAGAGTAACTGCATCATTTGATTTTGATGTGACTCGCTACTATCGATAATCGCGTCATCCATTGCTTTCACGAAGTCGCCTAATATAGCTTGCTCAGGAGGATTATTAGCAATTTGCTTCATCACCAAAGCATTTTCACTAATTTTGTCGCGAATAGTATAGGCATAATTCACCATATCTTTTTCGCTTAAACCATCAGTGATAAAGACTTCGTTCAGACGACTGATAATTTGAGATAACCACTCTTCTTGTTTGTTTTTCGCCTTGGCTGTACCAGCTTCATTACCTGGGACGAGATACATTGCTGAATCTTCTTTAAGTTTTAAATCCTGCTGTCTTATTTTTGATAAGCGATAATGACTTAGCACAATACTATCAAGCAAAATTTCATCGTCATCTAGACGTGTCTCGCGTAGCAGTGGACGTAAATTTCTGGCATATAAACTGAGTTTTTCCAGATCTTTATCGTTGTAATCAACAATCTGTGACATAAACTCATAAAAGCGTACAAAGGTGCCTAAATCTTTCTTGAATATTTCTAAGGCATCTTTTTCCTGCTTACAGTCTTTAAAGCTATTTTCAGCATTTGCGATCAATACCGCATCACCCGTTTTTTTAGTACGCTCAAACATTTCTTTGGCCGTATTAAACGCATCAATGGCAGAGTTATAACGTTTCTGCCAACGATCAACCGCAGGTTTACAAATATTGGCAATCGCTGCGTTACTTTTACTTTTAATTAGAAATGCTTCACAAAACAGCTCCACTTCATGCCAGTGGAAAATGCCCGCTGCACGTAACTTATCAAATAGGTCAAAAATAAGATCTGGATCAGACACATCTTCCAGCTCAGCAGTTTGATAATAAGGCTTAAATGCCTCTAAAATTTCATCGGGCTCATTAAAGAAATCAAGAATATAAGTCCCGGTCTCTGCCTTACCCGGATAGGTTCGATTCAAACGGGATAATGTTTGTACACATTCCACACCGCCCAATTTCTTATCAACATACATGGCACATAATTTAGGTTGATCAAATCCTGTCTGAAATTTATTGGCCACAATCATCACTTGATAATCATCCGTCTTAAAAGCATCACGCATATCGCGGCCTTTAAGATTCGGGTTCATATTGGTTTCAGTATATTTTTCGTCTATGAGTGCACTGGCATTAGGATCTTTTTCATCAAAATTAACCTCACCAGAAAAGGCCACCATGGCATGAAGCTTTTGATAACCCTTTTGCTTAATATACTGATCAAAGCTCAACTTATATCGCACGGCCTCTTTACGCGAACTTGTCACCACCATGGCTTTGGCCTGGCCGCCTAACAGGCCCATTACATTATTCTTAAAGTGTTCAACAATCACCTGTACTTTTTGGCTGATATTGTAATCATGCAATCTCACCCATTGATTCAGTTTGACCTTGGCTTTTTTGCTTTCAACTTCCTGATCGGCACTTTCAAGTTTCATTGCCAAGTTATAAGCCACTTTATAATTGGTATAGTTTTTCAACACATCCAGAATAAAGCCTTCCTCAATTGCCTGACGCATACTGTAAATATGGAAAGCCTCGGGTTTATTGGTTTTTGATGCAGGTTGAGTCGGATCGGGTAAACGGCCAAACAACTCCAGTGTTTTTGGCTTGGGCGTTGCCGTAAAGGCCAAAAAGCTGACATTTTTAGAAGCACGCCGTGATGCCAATGTGGCATCTAAAATATCTTCAGAACTCAAAGCATCATCTTCATCCTGGCCATCAATCATCAACACTTCTTTTAACTGTCGTGCCGTGCTGCCCGTTTGAGAGCTATGTGCTTCATCGGCAATGACAACATAATTGCGTTCTTTCAGGCTGATACTGTCTTCGATAGCTTTTAACACATAAGGAAATGTTTGAATGGTGACAATGATAATGGGCTGAGAGGCTTCCAGTGCGTGAGCTAACTTGTCAGATTTGGAGCCTTCCCCTTCTTTACGGTTGATACGACCTACGACACCATCAATAGAGGTGAATTGAGAAATCGTCTCCTGTAGCTGATCATCCAGTACCGTGCGATCCGTCACCACAATCACTGAATCAAATAACTTATGACCTTCTCTAGTGTGTAACGAAGATAACTGATGTGCTGCCCAGGCAATGGAGTTTGATTTACCTGAACCCGCACTATGTTGAATTAAATATTTATGGCCGAGGCCTTCGGTTTGGGCGGCATGAATCAGTTTCCCTACCACATCCCATTGATGATAACGGGGAAAGATCAGTGTTTCTTTTTTATATTTTCGCCCTTCCCAGTCTTCTTTTTCCTCAATCTGCAAATGTATAAAACGCGCCAGAATATTGAGTAAATTATCCGGTAATAACATCTCATTCCACAGATAATCGGTTGCGTACTGGTTGATATCTTCCGGCACATCATTACCAGCCCCACCCTCTTTTGTTCCTTTGTTGAAGGGCAAGAAAGTTGTATTTTCACCCTCCAGTCGGGTGGTCATATACACTTCGTATTGGCTTACGGCAAAATGCACCAGAGCACCGCGTTTAAAGGTTAATAAAGGCTCAGGTTTTTGCGTTGCCGGATCAATGGCAAACCGCGTGGTTTTATATTGATGAATGGCTCTTTGAACCGCTTGTTTAAATTCAGACTTTAATTCCAGCGTGGCTACCGGCAAACCATTTACAAACAAGACTAAATCAATACGCCATTTTTTAGCACGAGCACCCGCTTCGGCTTCATGTTCTTCATTCGACCACGGTGAATATACTAATTCAGGCACCACACGCAGACGGTTCTGCTGATATCTTGCTAAAGTGTCAGGGTTTAAATCATGTTCAGGTTTAAATTGGCATAAGCTAAAGCGCGTACCACGATCACGCAATTCATGACGCAACACGCCCAACGTCCCAAATGTGCGTAAATCCTTATTTACGGCATTGGGGTCCGCTTTTTTTAACTGCGAAACAACACGCTCTAAAAATTTTGCCTCAGGATCATTCGGGTACAAGCGACAAAACTGCTGCCATTGTGAATCTTGAGTGTCTTTTACAAAACCCAGCAAATCTTCAGGATATAAAGCTAACTCACGGTCATAGCCTTTCGGGTTACCTAACAACCAGCCATTGGCGACTAACTGTTGAACCATTTCCTGTTGAAAAGCGAACTCACTTGCACTGGCCATTTATCTCTCAGTCCTTTTGATTTTCTTGTTTCTCTTATTTTATCGGTGCTAACTCGGGAAAATACCAGGGTTCAGCATGCTCCGGTATTTCCCAACGCAAGGGCGATTTGCTACTAGTTTCACTCAGTAAGCCCTCTTTTTTTAACTGGCTTAATAAGCGACGAGCACTTCTTTCCGGCATGGCACATAACTCGATGGCCTGGCTGCGTTCCAGCTCCCCTTGAATAAAGGCACTATACAACACTAATTCTGCTGTGCTTTTCAAGTCACCAGTTATCCCTGGTACGCGATGATCATTACGCGCCTGAATATAACTATCAATGCGTTTGCGTAAATTCGCCAAATTCAGTAAGTCACTGATATAAGTCACCTGGTCAATCGCCGTATCCAACATATAGTCACATAAGGCAATTAAGCCTTTTTCTGTCAGTGAACCACGACCATCAAAATCCCCTTGCCGCACCGCATCGGCAGCAGCTAAAGCACTTTTATACTGTGTTGATGTTCTGGCCAAGCCTCGGCTGACACACCAGGCGCCATAACTTTCCAAACCAATGGCTTTTAGAGCAGCATCGGTTAATAATCGCCCCACTCGGCCGTTACCATCAGCAAAAGGATGAATAAAAGCAAATCGGTGGTGCGCTGCCATAATGGCGATTAACTTACGATCACCTTGTTGTTTTTTGGGATGATACTCATCGCAGAAACGAGAAATCAAAGCAGGCACATCACTTGCTGCAGGCGCAATATGCTGGCCAACTTTTACATCACTCTTACGCCACTCACCGGGCACCACCTTGCCAACTTCATTACCTTCATCATCCTTAATAATCCATAAGCTTTCAGGAATGGCTAGATAAAACTGCCGATGAATCTCTTGTATAAAATCAGGACTAAATATGCGATCCAAATCAGGTGATTGCTGTGCAATCCATTCCTGAACATGAATATGCCCTAACGACTCCAACTGTAAATCCCGCTTGGCTGGGTCATTATTATATTGTCCCGCATGTGCAGCACGAATTTCATACGGTTTGGTTGGATTCCCTTCAATCAGATTGGAATAATACGAATTGATGACTCGCATATAGCGGGATAATGTTTCAAATGTGAGTGGTGATAACTGTCCGGTTAACTTGGCCGATTGCGTCACCACCTGCATTGCCTTATCAGGCAAACTTGATTGAGCCAAAGCTTTATCACTAGGAATAAAGGGGGCTAACGATAATATGGATGCAGCCATTAAACAGTCACCGTTTTATATTAACTTAATTGGCCGGATTATTGGCCGCTTTTAAACTATATCAAGTTATTGATAATAAGTTAATTTTAAATTAATTGTTAGTCTTATTTTGTTAGATTTGGCCGGTTCATTGGCCGGTTCATTAAAATGTAGGTTGGGTTGAAGAATGAAACCCAACAGAGATTGGCAAGTTATTGTGTTTGTTGGGTATCGCTAAAGCTCAACCCAACCTACGATGCAGCATGTTAGGTGCAAGGCCGTAAGAGTCTTTTAATTCAGCCTTCTCCCATGTTATCGACGCCGAAAACTGAGCTTTATGGTGGGATGAAGTGAACAAGTGTTTGAGCGTAGCGAGTTATTGTTCACGCCCACCATAAAGTTTAGTTTTTGGAAGCAAGGCGATAAGGGTTGCCTTTTCTTTGATTCTGTTTCTTTTGGCAACGCAAAAGAAATGAATGCCCAGCGGCGAGCGTACGACTTTAAAATAAAAACTAGGCTCAATTGTGAAGCGATTATTACCCATTAGGCAGGATGCCTGTTCACATCACAAAATGGCATGGATGCCAATTTGGGATGGAGCGATAGCGACACCCGAAGGGCGTCAGACATGATGTCTGACGTCAATCTTCCCCGTCACCGCAGCAGAAATCAGGGCTGTTCGGCGTTCTTTCATCAATTCGATTGCAGTCTCTGCATTCTTTGTTAGTTTTTCAAAAACTGCTGATTTTGTATCAAGAAATTCAGTTATGCGAACTTGTTCCTCAAGTGGTGGTAATGCCACGGGCAATTTTTTTAGTAAGTCTTGGCTCAGTGAGGCTCTAGTTACAAGGTTCATTTCTTTAATAAAAAAAGTTCTCATCAACATATTTCTAAAATAATATTTAGAAAAGCCTGTATTTAAAACACTATTTTTAGGCCTAAACCTTATGAGGAATCCTGCAAAAGTGGCGTTTTTTATGGTTACCATACATGTGGAAGAAAAGCCTATCTCCTCAATTGTCTCAGAGGTTCTTGTAAAAAAAACATCACCAGTTAAGACTGAATAAGTTTGCCTATCTTGTTCAGTTGATTTGACTAAGCCACTTCCATATTTAGGTAAAGTTTCGTTTTTATAAGCATCGCTATAACTAACAAACGGGTAACCTGTGCCAAAATATTCTGCCCCGATATTTATACCGTTCTGACATATTCCAATGTAGCGTAACCTCTTTATCTCCCAATGTGCTGGCACTTCACCCAACCACTCAACACCTGAGTCGCGCATAGGTGCATCGGGATTTAAGCCTTTGGTGACAGCATGACTAATCACGGCCTGACGTTTTTCTTTTAGCAATGTGATTAGCAGTTGTTGTTTATCGATCAACGTGTCGATTTTGGCGGTTTCGTGATCGAGGAAGTTGGCGATTTTTTCTTGCTCTTCCTGCGAAGGCACTGGTATTTGAAACTTTCTAATTTGTTGAATACCTAGAGCTGAACGAGTAGAGCCAGTAGCCAGATAATTTGTTTGTGAAGCAACAACATCACTGTCTAAAGCATAAAGCAGATATTGACTATTAAATTCTTTCTTTACCTTAATCAATACAAGTGTCGCAGATAAAGCGCAACGGCCATGAGGGATAAGCTTACGAGGCAGCCCTAATGTACCAACTTTACAAAACACAATATTGTGAGGCTCTATAGTGAAACTGTTCTCTTGTTTGATTACTGCATCTTCTTCTACAGGGCGGGCAGTTTCAAAATTCAAAGTTCCGTCTTTATTTATGTCTCTTATACCAATATATGGAAAACCTTCACCATCGTTACATATTGAGGGAGCACGATGATCAGGTTGAGGGTCAATTACATCAGATACAGAGCCTAGTATTCGTCGAGTCCAGCTACTTGGTATCTCTCCAATAAATCTATGACCTGTTTCTTTATATTCAGGATAAGCCCGATACTTCCCTACCATCAGGAATGCACCTCACGTAACAATTCCATGATCTCCGCCGATACTTTATCCAAATCAGCATCAATTTCAGCTAAATCTCGGGGTGGTTGGTATTGATAAAAATGGCGGTTAAATGGAATTTCATAACCGACAATACCTATTTGTTGATCTTTGCTATCGGTTTTACTGGCATCAATCCAGGCATCGGGGACATGCGGCTGCACTTCTTTTTGGAAATACGCTTCGTTGAGATCATTAACAGATTGGCTTGGGTCGAGCGGTACATTTTCATAGTCACGCAGCTCAGGATCGGCTTTGTATTCAATGACTTTGTTTTGTGCATTTTCGCTTGCCACATCAAATAAACCATAAATCGGATTGGCTTTACCCTTATGGATTTTTTTGATGACTTTTTCGGCTACCGGGTTTTTCCAGCTCACAGCCATGGTGATCTGTTTTTTCTCAGTATTATCCAGGCTGATATTAGTTGTTTTACAGGCAGTTTTGATGATGTCGTCATAACGATTCATATCGTCATATTGTTCAGTGCCAATGCTCTGCTGCAGCTGTTTGGCCTTAAGCATAAGATGCTTTTGTTTAAGCCAGGTTTGTGGGTTGAGTAAATCTTTAATCTGCTTTTCTTTGAGTTCGCTAAAGTGGCTTTTGATATAGGCACGGATTTCTGTGGCGTAGTCGTTTAGCTGCCCATACAACGCACAATCATTGTCATCAGACCACTGTTGACCAAACTGAGAGTAAACCCATTGCATTGGTGCATTTAATGGTTTGTTAGCAAAACGCAGTGTTTCCAGGCGTTCATCACTAAATTGGAAGCTTTCTCTTAATGGCCGCTCAATGGTGATCCGGCGATAACCAAATTCATGATTATTAAAAATTTTGCTGGCAAAGGTTTTGGTTGTTTCTGCTTTGGCTGACGCTGACTGGCGGCCACGGTTACTTTTTTGTTCAACTGTTTTATTTAGCCCAAAATCGGATAAAGCAGTCGGTTCAATAGCTTCAAAACCACCAAAAGTGCGAATAATCAACCGAATATCATCATCATTGATTTCATTACGCTTGGAACCGAGTGATTTACGCATTTTCTTAGAAAGATTAACGGCGTTAATTAACTGCACTTTGCCTTTGCGTTCAGCTGACTTTTTATTGGATAAGACCCAGATATAGGTGGCAATGCCGGTGTTGTAAAACATATCTGTCGGTAAAGCGATAATAGCTTCCAGCAGGTCGGCTTCTAATATATAACGACGAATTTCTGATTCACCCGAGCCGGCACCACCCGTAAATAACGGTGAGCCATTAAGAATAATGCCAATACGGCTGCCACCCTGTTTACCATCACGTAGTTTGTCGATGAGATGCATTAAAAAGAGTAAGGAGCCATCAGATACGCGAGGTAAACCGGGGCCAAAGCGACCATCAAAACCTTTTAAGATGTGCTCGTCTTTGATGGTAGTGTCAATCTTTTTCCAGTCCACGCCAAATGGTGGATTGGATAGCATATAGTCGAATTTTTCATTAGCGAGTTGATCGTTTGATAAGGTGTTGCCCAATTTGATGCGATCAACTTCTTGGCCTTTGATCAACATATCCGCTTTACAGATAGCATAGGATTCAGGGTTAAGTTCTTGACCGTAGGCACGCATGAGTGCTTGGTTATTATGCGCAATAACATATTCCATACCTTCGGATAAAAACCCGCCGGTGCCTGCTGTAGGATCGTATATCGTGCGAATAATACCTTCTTTCGTGAGTGCTTCATCGTCTTCAGTGAATACTAAAGCGGTGGTGAGTTTTACAATATCACGCGGGGTAAAGTGTTCACCGGCAGTATCATTTGAGCTTTCCGCAAAACGACGGATCAGTTCTTCAAACACCAGCCCCATATCATGATTGGTGATCGCTTTGGGGCTGAGATCCATGGTTCTGACTTTTTGCACAATTTTATAGAGCAAATCAGCATCATTAAGTAGACCAATAAACTCAGCGAATTTGAAGTGCTCAAAAATTTCACGTGCATCTTTAGAGAAGCCTTGCAGATAGCTTTCTAAATTGTCTTTAATGTCCGCTTCACCGAGTTTGAATAAGTCCATTTTTGAGGTGTTGTAAAAAGCGAGGTTATCAGTGGCACGCAGTAACAGTTTTTGTTGTGCCTCTTCTGATAAATTAAGTGATTCCAAGCGTTCATATTCAGTCAGCACAGCTGGTTTAGATGGTTCAAGCACACCTTCCAAACGTTTTAATAAAGTGAAAGGCAGGATAATACGGCCATATTGGCTTTGTCTAAAATCACCACGTAATAAATCGGCTAATGACCAAATGTCGGCGGCAAGATTGTTGGGAGAGGCTTCACTCATTTACTGCAATTCCATATTTTTATTATTTATGCCCTGTTCAGGCAAATCTGATTGGCAGTGATGATAACGTATTTCCCCAAATAAATTTGATCGATTCTTGGCTAAGTTGACTGATTTGTAGCAAGCTCAAGTCTAGGACTAAAACGTACTTAGCCCCGTTGCTTCCATCGTGCGATACAACAACTGCGGCCAACGTCTTTCATCAGCATAAGTTTCATACTCAACACTGTAATCTCGGCCATAGAGATTATGCCAAGATTCATCAAACCAACTACGACCACGTCGGAAAGGTGCTGCGTTAGTTGGCCCTGTTAAAACCACACTGGTTTCCAGATTGAGGTTATGCAGATTACGACGGGTGAAATTAGTTGAACCGAGAAGCATCGTTGTTTCATCAGCCCCTCTATGCATCAGCCATTTTGCGTGACATTGTTCACCATGCGTATCACACCAGCGAACAGTAATACCGGCTTGTGATAATTCATGAGCTACCGGACGATTGGGTATGCCATTTTTTTCTCTACCAAAAGCGTCTTTGTTTGGATCAAGTAACACTCGTAATGTCACGCCTCGTCTTTGTGCTGATTTGAGGGCGTCGATAATCTCACGATCAGATAAATAGAACATCGCCATATCCAGTTTATCGTCGGGTTTGGCTTCGTTAATCATGGCTAAAGCAGCTTGTTCTACAGCTCGTTCAGTGACTACCTGAACGGTAAGATTCGTTTCTGTGTTGTCAGAAGGTTGCTTTAGTTCGACTTTCGGTAGAGCTTTACCCGACATTGCCAAGACGGCTTTTTCACTATCAAGTAAATCCCAAGCGGCTTGTCCGTTAAAGCGTAAAGCGACATTGTCGTGAGCGCTGCTGCCATCGTGAGGATTGGCTGAGGTGACTAATGCGGTTAAATCCTCGCCATTATCTGCGATGACCAGTTTGCGATGATTCGCTTTGAAATTGAGCAGGCTGAGATAGCTTCGCACTGACACTTCTCCTTCACCAAAAGGATTAGGTAGCCAGCCGCCTTCACCATTGCCAAATGGCTGAATAAACAAGCGCCAAAAACCGGAATAAGCCGGGTTACTGTCACGTAATTTCGTCAGATTCGTTAGCGTGACAGGTATGCCAGCCGCTTCAAGTTCAGCGAAATATTTGGATGGCAGTCCACCATATACACTATTAATCGGATCAGAAATAAGCTGTATTTCCAGATCAGGATAACGCTGTTTCTGAGCAATCAAGGCGGCGGTGAGTTCATTTGAAAGTGCCCGATGTTGTTCCGACCCTTCGCCTTGATAGTCGTTGAACAAAAACATATCGATTAGCACTAGCTGGCGAGCATTGGCAATCATGTCGAAGATAGCATCAAAAATCTGCTGTTGCGTTTGGCGATCACCATCAACAGTGTAGGTTCTATCTGCGAGAAACTGTACGTCACTGGCTGTTCGTTGTGGCCCTGAGAAATCAACGCCTGATGGTAGTGATTTATTAACGTGATATATGGCAATACAAACCGGTAGCAAAAGTAACAAAAGTAGCCAAAGCCATTTACCTTTCCCTCCTCTCTTTTTTTGATTGCTGAATATGGCTCTGTGTTGTTGTTTATTTCTGAACAGCATGTTTTATCAGTAAGTCCGCTTTAGATAAGTCTGTGTGAGACGTTTTAATTTTCTTTCAAATTTTGACTATTTACATAAAGTACCACTCTTCATCGCTATCTATAAAGCAACTTACTTCCTTACTGCTAGCTAACGCTGAATGCTAAGTGTGTTCACTGATTCTTAGTTGCTTCTGATTATTTCATTTTGCGTAATAGTTTTTTAATCATTCGACCTATTATTTTATAAATACGAATGAGAAATAATGTCTCCACTGATTTGAAAATCGTCAGTTACTTACTGTTTAAATAATTAAAAGTTTAATTAATACAATTACCTATATGGAGATATTAACAATGTTAAAGCAAATTTTACTGAGTACTTCAGCAGCTGTTGCCCTCACCCTTTCTGCAGCTACATTGGCAGCTGATATTGATATGAATGCCAATGCGAATGACCTAGCTATCCAGGGGTATGACCCGGTGGCTTACTTCACTAAAGCAGCACCGACTAAAGGTTCTAGCGAATATACCGCGACGTATAAAAATGCGATCTATTACTTCAGCAGTGAAAAAAATCGTGATTTATTCCGTGCAGACCCAACAAAATATGCACCGCAGTATGGCGGTTTTTGTGCCTTCGGCGTCACTAAAGGCAGAAAGTTTGATACGGACCCAATGGCTTGGCGTGTGGTCGATGGCAAGCTTTATCTAAACCTGAATAAAGATGTGCAAAAAGTCTGGGTTGAAGATATTCCTGGCTTTATCACTAACGCCAATGACACTTGGCCAACAATCAAAACCTTCAGTGATAAAACACTTGAAACGTTTTAGTTCATAGGCCCTGGCTTTACTTATCTAGTTGAGTCAGGGCTTTCCATTAAGGAGTGTAAAAATGCAACGAATTACATCACAAGAAGCACTTGAATCTGAGAAACAACGTCATGAGTATTTATTACTGAAAATCTCAGCCTCATGGTGCAACCCTTGCCAAATCTATACGCCGATTATTCAGTCAGTTTCGGCATCCCGTAGCGATATCACGGCAGCCGAAGTGGATGTAGATGATATGCCGGACGTACGTGAGACCTTTCATGTGCGATCTGTGCCGACACTGGTGATGCTTAAAAATGGTCAGGCGATTGACTCACTCGTTGGTTCACAGCCAGCTGAAAACGTGCATACGTGGATTAATCACACTATCGAAGCTTAATACAGATATATAAGGAATGATGACATGAAAAATAACGCAATTATTGCAGCAGCCATTGCCGCTACTGTTTCTCTTGGTGTGACAGCCCCTATTAATGCCTATGCTGCCAGTAAAGAAAAATGTTACGGCGTAGCAAAAGCAGGACAAAACGATTGTGCCAATCTGGCGGGTACGCACTCATGTGCCGCTCAGTCTAAAACGGACAATGATCCAGGTGAATGGAAATTGGTGCCAGCCGGGACGTGCACCGACCTGGGTGGCTTATCCAAAGATGAAGCAAAAATGCTTCTCGATAGCTAATGACTATTAACGAATCTATGGAGGCTAAGATGATGCAAGTCGGTGTCGGATTACGATCTAAACATTATGAAGATGCTCTGCAAACGGCCTCTGTAGACTTCGTTGAAGTACATACTGAGAACTTTTTTGCTGATGGTGGCGTGTCTCATGCCCAGTTGGATAGGATTTCTGAGCAATATAAGCTGAGTTTTCATGGCACCTCGCTCGGTTTGGGGTCTTTCACTCCACCGCCAATGGCTCATATTCAAAAGATGCGATGGTTGATTGATCATTATTCACCTTTTTTGATCTCCGATCATGCCTGTTTTAGCTGGTCAAATGATGGTGAAAGTATCGTGCATGCCGGTGATTTACTGCCTATACGCTTTGATAAAGAAACGCTAAACGTCATGTGTCGTAACATTCGACGCGTGCAGGATATTTTTGGTCATCAAATACTGATTGAAAATATTTCATCGTATCTGCCTTTGTCTGGCTCTGTCATACCCGAAGCAGAGTTTTTCAATTTGCTTTGTCAGTCAACGGGCTGTGCGATGCTGCTGGATGTTCATAATATTCAAGTAAACGCTGTCAATCAGCAGTCTCCATCACCTTTAGAGGCCGCTTTATATTTTATATCTGAGTTAGATTCAGGCTTTGTTGGTGAAATTCATTTAGCCGGGATTGCTGCGCCCTCAGCTGAAATGTGGATTGATGATCATAGCGGACCAGTGAGTGATGATTGCTGGACAGCTTACTCGGCAGCCATTAAACGTTTTGGCAAGGTGCCCACCTTAATTGAATGGGACAGCAAGTTGCCTGAATGGTCTGATCTTATCAGCGAAGCTAAGCTCGCTGAAGAATATGCTAATAAGGTGTGTGCTCATGCGTAATTATCAGTCAGGTATTATGCAGGCCATCTGGCAACAGGCAGGATCACAATACAGTTCTGAGGCTCTTTCTATATACAGAAATAATCTGTTAATGAATGCCCATAGAGCTTTATCCATCACCTATCCAACTGTCGTTCAATTACTTGGTGAGGAAGTCTTTATCTCGTTAGTTAACGACTTTATCCAGTATGAAATGTTAATCGAAGGTGACTGGGGTTCGTGGGGCAAAACGTTTCCTGAGTGGTTAGAGCAGCAACCTAGCCTAGGTGATTATCCTTTTATTGCTGATTGTGCTCGGCTGGATTGGCTTTGTCATCACGCTGAACGAGCCAGTGATATCACGAATGTCATGGGATTTGAGCTTGCAGCAGAGACTGACTTGGCAAGTTTGAAACTTCAATATTGTCCTGGAGTAGCGATGCTTGAATCGAGCTACCCCGTGGTTGATATCTGGCAGGCACATGACTCCACGGACAAATATCAACGCCAATCTCTTCTTCAACAGGCAAAAAACAAACTCTTAGATGTTGCAGGTCAACATGCCTTGGTTTGGCGATCACATTTGAAAGCTAATGTACGTGAACTGGATGAGACTGAGCTTGATTGGATCAAGCTAACTCTCTCTGACAGCGGTATTTCTGATGCACTGGACCAGGTTGATCCTCAATTTAATTTTGAAACATGGTTACAACAATCTACCAGTGAAGGGCTTGTCACTGGTTTTTATCAGGAGAAAACATTATGACATACCTTAATTTACCTGTTCCTTTTATCGGACAACTTACACAAGCGCGTTCAGTGCTTGAATCATTGACTTTACTGAGTGTCAGGTTCTATCTGTTCTCCGTCTTTTTCTTCGCTGGCTTTAATAAATTAAAAGACTGGGACTCAACACTGTTTTTATTTGAATACGAATATGTGGTGCCTTTTTTAAGACATGATATTGCCGCTTATTTGGGCACTGCCGCAGAAATTGTTTTACCTGTGTTGCTGCTAATCGGTTTGTTAACACCGGTTGCGGCTATCGGATTATTTATCTTCAATATTGTAGCCGTTATCAGTCTTGCTGAGATGCCTCCGGCAGCCTTTCTCCTCCATGTTATCTGGGGTGGACTGCTATTTTCCGTAGTAATTTGGGGCTCTGGAAAGGTATCTGCAGACAACTTTGTATTTAAAGCAAATAAACCTGTTCAATAACGACGTTGAGCTAAAAATGGACAGAATAGATTATCGATATAAGGATTGGATATGAAAACGACACTTTTTCTATCAGTTTCACTTGATGGATACATCGCTGATAAGCGTGGTATTCCTGATTTTCCAAATGGTGCTTGGCAAGACTGGTGTGCCTTAGTTAACTCGGCTGATAATGTCATCGCAGGACGAACCTCATACGAACAGCTAAATGGGGATGATATGGCATCATTACTCAACCCAACACATAAAATCGTGCTGTCGACACAAGATATTGAGCTGACAAATTCTGGATGGCAACTTGCAAACTCACCGAGTCAGGCACTTGAATTGCTTTCACAGGCCGGTATTGAGGAGGCAATCATTGGAGGAGGAAGAGCCGTTGCTTGTGCATTCATGCGAGAAGGATTGATCGACTATATAGTGGTTGACCTTCAACCTTCACTCTTTGGAGAAGGTATAAGCGTTTTTGGGGAAGCTATCCCTGAAACTCAATTAAAGCTCATTGAGTCACAATCACTGAATCAAAATACACTTCGTCTGCGTTACGAGGTACTTAGTCGTAAAGCTTGAGGACGTTTTAGCGTTACATCGTCATGAGTTGACACAGCACTTGTTTGTTCTCATGACGATGTTTTGATTAGTTTAATGATGTCTGCGCCCGTAAATGTTCAACCATCCAGTCAATCATTGACTTTGTTCTGGCTGAGGAATAACGACCTTCTCTATGTACAACATGCACAGGGACGGGCGGATGCTCGTAATCGCTAAGTATAATTTTTAACGTCCCACTTTCTAGGCTCTCTGCTACCTGATAAGACAGAAATCGAGAGATCCCCATATCAGCTAACACTGCTTTTTCAGCAGAGAAGTTATCGCTGACAGCTAAAAAGGGCTCTACCCTAACACTGGTTGCTTTGCCTTTATCAATAAACTTAAGCTCATTACTTGGACTCAGCCCTCTGGCCAGAATGATTCTGTGGTTTGATAAGTCTTCCGGTTTTTTGGGATAACCGTATTCATTCAGGTAATGAGTCGAGGCACATAATACACGGCGTATAGCCCCGACTTTAATGGCTTTATAGGATGAATCCTGTAATTCACCAATACGAATTGCGACATCGACACCCTCTTCCAACATATTGACGACACGATCAACGAATAAAGCATCCACCTGCATGTCAGGGTAGTTTTTTAAATAGCTGATAATGCCATCCATCACATATAGCCGCCCGAATAATACTGAGGCGGTAATTCTGACCATCCCCCTCGGCGTAGCATTTCTGCCTCTGACGGCATCATCCGCTTCTTCTGATAGAGCGACAATCTGTTTGGCATCTTTGTAATAACGCTGGCCTGCATCGGTGATTTGCAGGTGGCGGGTTGTCCTGTGCAATAGCTTTACACCGAGACGTGTTTCCAGTTCTGAAACGGCGCGACTAACGGCTGGAGGACTTAATCTGAGTTTACGTGCAGCACTGGCAAAGCCTTCATTCTCAACCACGGCCACGAAGACAGTCATTAAATGTAGTCGGTCCATTTATTATTCCACTTTATGCAACAGTTAATTAATCATTTGGCTGATTATTATATTTCTGATAATAGCGAATAATGTTCTCGCTGGAAACACAACAGCATTATTTACTGATAACAGGAGAACAAACATGAGTAGAATCAAAACCGTCACTGATGATATAGCCAACAATGAACAAGCTGAATTATTTGCTGCTATCCAATCATCACTGGGCATTGTGCCAAACTTCCTTCGGGTCTTTGCTAACTCACCAGATGCCTTAAAAGCATTCCTGGGTTTTCATCATATTGCTGGCAATGGCTCTTTGGACGCCGCCACACGTGAACGAATTGCGCTGACGCTGGCTCAGAAAAATGAATGTGGCTATTGCTTATCAGCACACACCGCTATTGGACGTAAGACTGGTTTAAATACTGATGAAATCAATGCCAACCGTCAGGGTGATAGTCAGGATGCCAAAGCTGCTGTTGCTGTGAAGTTTGCACGGACATTAGCTGAGCACACAGGCGAAGTGACGAATGCGGAAGTGCAGGAAATGCGTGATGCTGGTTTCACTGATGCCGATATTGTTGAAGTCATTACCCACACGGGCATGAATTTATTAACCAATATTCTGAGTAAGGCCAGTCGGGTAGATATCGACTTCCCAAAAGTTGAACTGAATCAGGCGGCTTAACGGATATTGCCCGGTCTTTTGCCGATCGGGCAACTATTCTGAGGAGGTGTTATGGCCAGAGCATTCGCAAAAATCGCGTTCACAGACAATGTAAAACAGTTACAGTCTGAAATGGGTAGCCGGGAAACGTATCAGGTATTCGATCAAGGTGATACCAATGATATGTGTATTGATAAGCGAACAGAGCAATTTATCAAACAACGGGATAGTTTTTATATTGCCACAAGTAACGATGATGGCTGGCCGTATATTCAGCATCGAGGTGGACCCAAAGGTTTTCTCAAGGTACTGAGTGATAAACAGATTGGTTTTGCTGACTTTCGTGGTAATCGACAGTACCTCACTGTAGGCAATATTCAGGGGAATAATAAAGTCTGTCTGTTTTTGATGGATTATGCTCAAACTCGCCGCCTGAAAATCTGGGGCCATGCTGAGGTGATTCAGGAAACCGAATACGCTGGCTTGATGGCACAACTTGAACTCGCTGATTTCAGAGCACCTGTTGAGCGTGGCATTGTCATCACCATTGACGCGATGGACTGGAACTGTCCGAAGTACATTACGCCTCGTTATACTCCGGATGAGCTTGAACAGTTTTTAGTTGATAATTAGCGTGTAATTGTTTGAAAAAGCTATTTTATTTGTCTTTTATAAGAGCGACAAAACAATGATTTTATACAATATTGCATTATCGGGTAACTGCCATAAAGTACGGCTGATGTTAGCCTTTTTAGGCTTAGATTATCAGCTCTATGATTTGGATTTAGGCTCATCTGAACAGTTAAGTGACGACTACTTAAAGTTAAATACATTTGGTCAGGCACCGGTGCTGGATGATGACGGCATTATCATTCGTGATAGTCAGGCTATTCTGGTCTATCTTGCCAAAAAATATGCTGATCGTGGATTTTGGCCTGATGATCCTGCTGATTTAGCCCAAGTTATTAGTTGGTTATCCACCGCCGCCAATGAAATACAAAATGGCCCTACCCGAATACGTGCTCATTATAAATTTGGTCGGGCTATCGACTTTAAACAGGTGACAGAAACCACAGATAAGGTGCTGAAAATTATCGATATGCACTTAACGGGCAAAGTCTGGCTAGTCGGTGATCAGATGAGCATAGCTGACATCGCAATGTATCCCTATCTGGCACTAGCTCATGAAGGCCATGTTGATATTACTCCCTACTTAAACATCACTGCTTGGCTGACACGTTTTGAGTCGTTGCCAAACTACGTATCCATGCCTGGTATTACTCAAACATCCTAAAATTGGAGAACAACACTATGACAACTGACATTAAGCCCCCTCTTCCACCCTTTGATGAAGACTCGGCTAAACAAAAAGTGCGTATGGCAGAAGATGCCTGGAACAGTCGTGACCCAGATCGTGTGGCACAGGTATATACAGAAGATACGATCTGGCGTAACCGTGCTGAATTTCCTCGTGGCCGCGAACAAGTTAAAGACTTTTTGCAAAAGAAATGGGCAAGAGAACTCGATTACCGTTTAATCAAAGAGCTGTGGGCATTTGAACAAAACCGCATAGCTGTTCGTTTTGCGTATGAGTGGCATGATGATAGTGGCAATTGGTTTCGTTCGTATGGTAATGAAAATTGGGAATTTAATGAGCAAGGCCTCATGCAGCGTCGTTTTGCCTGCATTAATGATTTACCCATCAAAGAATCTGATCGTTTATTTCATTGGGAATTAGGAAGACGTCCTGATGATCAACCAAGTTTGAGTGATTTAAATCTATAAATAAGCAGCTCCGGGCTTTTAGTTCGGAGCTTTTTCACTCTGGTAATAACAGTGATTCTGAATCTTTGATGAAACTAGCCCACGTTTCGTTGGGTAACCACTCAGTTAATAAAGCACGTTTTGCTTCCAAGACAGGTTTGTGTTCAACAATACGAAGATAAAGATATAAAAAAGCAGAAGCACGATAGTTCAATGCACAGTGAACCCAAACTTTATGGGTTGAAAACGCTTTCATGATATTAAAAAACTGCGCCAAATGAGTTTGATCAGGTGCATCAAACGGTACAGGTACATGAACGTATGTCATACCCAGAGTAGTCACGATGGCTCCTTCTTCTGCAAGGGCTGTAGTGGAGTCCGGCATCGCTAGATTGATAATAGCCTGGTAACACTGCTCCGAAATCTGTATAAACTCACCTGCTGCAGGCTGACCAGAACTGCTGATTCTTGAGGTGATACTTAAAGCATTTTTGATGGTGGTATGCATTGTGGCGTAGTCCATTCGTTTTTCACAATAAGATTAGACTACCACGGCTTGAGGATGTGAACTATCTCCTGAGAATCTCTAAAACACTGTTGCCAAATGATACATGTGAACTCTGACATGCACTTACACTCTGAGTACCTTTAATAAGAAGAATAGAATTAACAATGATGTTAAAAACAGGATTAGCTTTTTCATTGCTGCTAACAAGTCAGCTCATATCAGCACGTGAATACATAGATGCACATTTACACTATGTCGATTTCTTTCAGGAAACAGATGGCATGCCAACCTTGCTCAAAGCAATGGATGAGGGGAATATCAGCCAAGCTGTGATTATGGGGATTCCCGTCGCGAAAACGTGGCATGAGAATGAACCTAAAAAGCCACGCTATTATGCCGGTGATGATGCGGCTATCTATTGGTATAGCGCCACAGATTTTGAGTTGCATGATGCTATTGATGCACTAGAACCCAAACAACAAAAACGCTTTATTCCCTTTTTGTCAGGCTTTAATCCTGATGATAAAAATTCGGTCAATCATATTCGTCGGGCGTTAGAACTAAACCCCGGTTTTTGGCAAGGCATTGGTGAGGTATTCACCCGCCATGATGATCTAACCGCTCTAATACATGGCAGTGCACCTCGAGCCAATAGTGAAGCGATGATGAAGGTCTACAAACTGGCTGCTGAATATGATTTGCCGGTATTACTGCACAGTAATGTCACCTCAAAACGTGAACGTAACCCATTGTATTTAGAAGAAGTAGAAGACGCTTTAAGCAAAAACCCTGAGGTTAAATTTATCTGGGCACATGCTGGCACTAGCAAAGAGCTACACCGTCATCAGGAAGAGTTGGAATTTATTCGCCCTTTGTTAGATGAGATGCTGGAAAAATACGATAACTTATTTATCGATTTATCGTGGACGCTGATTGAGCCTTACTTACTCGACGCTAAAGGTAAGCCCCGTCCGCAGTGGCTAGCATTACTTGAGCAATATCCAACACGATTTGTAATTGGTAGTGATGTGGTCGGCAGTTTTGATAATGTTGGCAAGATTATGCATGGTTTTGATCCGGTATTAGATGCTTTACCGGAAGACGTCGCCAAAGCGATTGCACATGATAATTTTCTTGCTTTATTACCACATCAGAGTGATATGAAAGAATGACAAGTCCCTTGTGATACGAAGGTATCTTGTATTGACTGTCTTGAATAAAAAAGGAGTCACTGATGTGGCTCCTTTCGTTTTACTCATTCATCTATAGCAAGATAGCTAAGATAATGATGACTGGGATTGGCACGCCTACTAACCATAAAAGAATAGATCGCATGTTATTTCTCCTTAGAAAGAAAACTTAATATCAACGGTAATGTTTAATGAACTATCGCGTCACGTTGACGGCCACCAACTGTTGCCATCAAGCTGCCAATAAATGCACCAATCAGTAAAGCAATAAACAACCATAACGACGCAAATGTGGCTATAGAAAGCGCCTCATCTGCCGCTTCACGTGCAGCCTGTTCTGTTTTAGCCGCCGCTTTTACAGCACGGTCGATAACAGTATTGACGCGTTGCTCGGCTTGCTGTTGATTCAAGTCTGTATAGGTGGCGACTAGGCGAACTACATACTGTTTATCATTTTCATTCAATTCACCATCTCTTAGTGATTTCACCACAATATTGCTGAGTTCACTACGCACATTACCATCAGCACGTTGAGCAATTTCTTCGCCTGTTTCGGTACGTAAAAGTGCATTAGTGACATAGTCTGATGATTCAGTGATCGCATTACTTAGCATAGGGGCTGTTGAAGCTACCCCAGTTGTTAATGCGGCACCTGTTTTAGCCGTGCCGGTAATAGCAGCACCTACGCTTGAAACGACTAATGTGGCAACAATCAAGGTGGCGACGGCCCAACTGATAAGACCATGAGCGGTGTCACGAAAATAACTTTCATCTAGGTGAATACCTACCCAGCGTGTTCTCAAACGTCCTGCTATATAACCACCGAGACCTGAGGCAAGGATTTGTGTGATAGTTAACCAAACAATCGTTGATATACCAATGACCTCCATGCTCAATCCTTCATCTTGCCAAGGCGAAATGACGGAAAACCCGAGACCAAAACCAAGAATTAATAAGAGTAATGTCATCGCTGCTGCGGTGATGGCACCTGAGAAAATCGCTGCCCACGACACGCTACTGTCGTTGTTCGTTCTGAGAATATCCATATTGCATCCTTTACATTTATTAGAATACGTATTTATCGAATAAATACGACATTGTGATTGCTCAGCGATAACGTAGCTTCAAGGCTGATTGGCATCTCAAGAAACTGAATATTAATAGTAGACTGATACACAGTGCACGGTTGCGTATTAATATGGCGATGTAGCGGTTAATTGATGAACAACAGGCGGATGCTAGCAGCTTATTTTTTT